>JAURNO010000227.1 GCA_030830145.1 Verrucomicrobiota bacterium | reverse complement strand
TTCCACCATGGGAAATCAGAACCCCACCCTTTTCCTTTCCCCTCGTGATGGAAAGTTTGATCTCTATGGACTTCTTGGCGAATTGAGGGGCGTGCTCACGTGCAACCTGGTCCCCATGCTTGAGAAGATAAAATCCCTGAGCATCTTTCTTTAGTTTTTTCCTTACCTTGGCCGGGTTTGCCTGAACATGACTGTAGTAGGGGTTGACCTTGACCCGCTTGGCCCAAGCCAGCCATTCAGCTTCAAGCTCCTTTGCTTTTCCGGGGTTTTTCTCGATCAGGTTGTTCGTCTCGCAGCGGTCCTCCGCGAGGTTGTACAGTTCCCAAGTCCGATTCTTGTAGCGGTTGTTTCCACGCACCAGTTTCCAGTCCCCCTTGCGGATGGCGCTGGACTCAAAATGATCGAAACAGAGCACCCGTTCGCTCGCCTTTCCGGCAGCCTTGAAAAAGGGAACCAGGCTCCTACCCTCGACCGGAATGAGTGTCTCGTCCTTGAACTTCTTGGGGTAGTCGGCGCCACCCAACTCAAGCAAGGTAGGCATGACGTCGATCAAGTGAATGGGAGAACGAACCCAGCGATCAGGCTTGGCAATTCCCTTCGGCCAATGAGCAAGCAGGGGACTGCAATTCCCACCCTCGTGATTGAAGTGCTTGTACATGCGCAAAGGAGTGTTGCTCAGGCAGGACCAGGCACTCCCCACCGAATGATAGGTTCCCGGGCCGCCCACACCCTTGAGCTCGTCCCCCTCGTGCAGTCGGGTAAAACCCTTTCGACTGGACTGATCGAAACCGAAGGGACCCCATTCGTAGCAGGCCCCGTTGTCACTCGTAAAAAGAATGAGGGTGTTCTCAAGGTCTCCACCCTTTTCGAGCAGAGAAATAATCTTGCCGATTCCCTGGTCGACGTGATCGATCATGGCGGCGAAGGTCGCCATCCGGTAAACTAGATCTTCCTGACGGTTTTCCTCGACGTCCTTCCAGTCAGGGTTCGTTTGACCGGGAAACTCATTGGCGATGTCGTCGCGGTCAACCGGAACCTCGGAGAGTCCAGTGAACTTCCAGGAATCCGTGACCAAGCCCGAACTGCGTTGCCGGGCAAAGCGTTCCTTTCTCAATACGTCCCAGCCCTTGCGGTAGGTATCGAGGTAAGCGTCGCGGGTTTTGGCCGGGGCGTGCAAGGGAAAGTGTGGCGAGGAGTGAGCCAGGTAGAGGAAGAAAGGCTCGTCTTTTTTCTGGGCCTGCTCAAGAAACTCGACCGCGTAATCGTTGAAGGCATCGGTCGCGTAAAAATCATCCGAATCGAACTCCAGCTCGGGCTTCTTGCCCTCCGGCAAGCGCATGTAGTTGCCCACCTTCCACTGGCTCGTGCTGTGTCCGCGGATATAACCGTAGTACTCGTCGAAACCCCGGTCGGTCGGTGTTTCCTCATGCCCGACGTGCCACTTCCCGACCCCGTAGGTCCCGTAGCCCGAAGACTTGAGGACCTCGGCCAGGGTCATGCATTGCTTGTTCAGTTTGCCCAGATACGCCGGACCCAAACGATCGGTCGAGTCCCGGCCAGTGAAGTTTGCGATGCCGGCTTGGTGGGAATACAAGCCCGTCAGCAAGGAAGCCCGCGAAGGACAGCAACGGGCGGAATTGTAGTTTTGAGTAAAGCGCAGGCCATTGGCCGCCAACCGGTCAAGATGAGGCGTCCGAACCTCCCCCCCGAACGAACCGAGATCGGAATAGCCCATGTCGTCGACCAGCACGACGATGACGTTGGGCTTGGCTCCGCTCCAACAAAGAGCGAAGGCAAGAAGGCAGACTGAAATGAGAGGAGATCGGATGGCTCGGGTCATGCTTGGATTATTCATGCTTTTTACAAATCTTGGGAGAATAAAAAACTAAGAATTCGAAAAAGTTTCGCTTGGCGCCGTTTCTCCAATCCTAAAGGCTAAGGATTCCCCGAAGATTCCAACCTATGAGAATGTTATTCCTTTTGCTCTCCACATGCCTTTTGTCCGGATCCCCCGAACTTTCTTTGACTTGGGAGAAAAACTGGCTCGTCATTGACGGGGATCGTCTTCCCGGTCCGATGCGCATCCATTACCTGGAAGCTTATTGCCGGGCCAACTCCCAGACCACCGACTGGGTCAAGCACACCGTAGTGGGTCATGAGACCAAGCTTGTCTCAGCGGCCAAGGACGGGTCCCGAATCGAACTTTCCTGCATCCTCAAGGATGGCGTCACGGTCCAACACTTGATCGCCGCTTTGGACGACGAGGTCGACTTTCGCCTCACCGCCCACAACCCAACCAAGAAGCGCTCCAAGGCCCACTGGGCCCAACCTTGCGTGCGGGTTGGCGTATTCACCGGTACAGGGGCGGACCAAACCAAAGACGCCTACGCCTATGTTAAGAAAAGCTTTCTTTTCCTCGATGGCAAACAAGCCATGATGCCAACCCGAGATTGGGCCACGCAAGCCCGCTACGTCCCCGGACAGGTTTGGGCGGCACCGGGGGTAAAACGGGCGGACGTCAACCCTCGCCCCCTCCACAAGGACGTCCCTGACAACGGTCTCATCGGCTGCTACTCCGACGACGACAAGATGCTCTTCGCCACCGCATGGGAACCCTATCAGGAACTTTTCCAGGGGGTCGGACGTTGCCTCCATAGCGACTTCCGGCTTGGGGGACTCAAGCCTGGCGAGACCCGAAGCATCAAGGGGAAAATCTATCTTGTCGAAAACAATATGGAGGCCTTGCTGGAACGCTACCGAAAGGATTTCCCGGAGCACGAAAAGTTGCACGGGCGAAAGGTTTCACCAAAATAAATTCGGAATCCTTTCCCCGATTTGTTTGAGTCGATCCAAGCATGCCTGCGCAACCAAACCAAAATACGAAGGAACCAGACGGTGGTTCCGAAAACCCGATGCTTTGGGCAGCCCCCCTCCTATCCGCTCTGATCAGTTGGTCGGTTTGGAAATTCGGAGGACTCGAAACCCCCGCTGCCATTACCCTCGGAATCGCTCTGTGGACGGCCCTTTGGTGGATTTTCGAGGCCGTACCCATCCCCGTCGCCTCCCTTCTTCCTCTTTCCCTTCTCCCACTCTTCGGGATCCTCGAACCCAAGGTGGTGGGAGAAAAGTACGGACATCCCCTCGTCCTCCTTCTGCTTGGAGGCTTTCTTCTGTCCAAGGCCATGGAAAAAAGCGGCGCTCACCGCCGGATTGCCTTGATGATGGTCAATGCCTGTCCGCCCGGAGAAAAATTTCTTATACTCGGCTTCATGGCGGCCACCGCCTTTTTGAGCATGTGGATTTCCAACACTGCGACCACTCTGATGATGCTGCCCATGGCTTTGGCCGTGATCCAAAACAGCAAGAGCGAAGACCTCAAAATCCCTCTCCTTCTTGGGATTGCCTTCGCGGCCAACGTTGGCGGAATCGGCACCCCCATCGGGACGCCTCCCAACCTCGTTATGATCGGGGCCTACAAGGACCTCGGCTACCCCGAGCTTTCTTTCTCCGAGTGGATGAAATTCGGAGTGCCAGTCACCGTGACCATGGTTCTGTTCATCTGGGTTTGGCTCAGCCGAAACGTTTCAGGCAAGGAACGCATCGCCCTACCCCATCCGGGAAACTGGCGTAAGCCGGAAGTGCGGACCTTGCTTGTCTTCGGGTTGACCGCCCTGGCCTGGATCACCCGTTCCGAACCTTTCGGAGGGTGGAAAACCTGGCTCGATCTCCCTCAAGCCAACGATGCCAGCGTGGCCTTCTTCGCGGTCATTTTTTTGTTCTGTCTGCCCAACGGTGAGAAAAAGGGCGAGCGGTTACTCGACTGGAAGACCGCCAACCAGATCCCTTGGGGGATGCTCGTTTTGGTGGGGGCCGGGCTATGTCTGGGGGAAGGATTCAAGCAATCGGGCTTAAGCGCCACCATCGCAAGCGTCTTTTCCGGTATCGAGAGTCTCCCGCTGATCGGGCTTCTACTCGGTATCGCCTTACTCGTGACCTTTCTAACCGAGATGACAAGTAATACCGCAACCACCAATGTCCTGATGCCCATATTGGGAGCCGCCGCAACTGCTTCGGACATCGATCCCATTCTCTTGATGATTCCCGCGGCCATGAGCGCCAGTTGCGCCTTCATGCTTCCGGTCGCCACCATCCCCAATGCCGTCGTATTCGGCACCGGAGAGATCACCGTAAAAAGAATGGCCCGCGAGGGACTGGCGCTCAATGTAATCGGAGCCCTCGTGGTCTCGGGAATTTGCTACCTTCTGCTTTCCTGATTACGTTGCCAGGTCGACGATATTGCGTTTTATCGTTTGCGAATCCAAAGGTAACGATCATCTCTTCCCTTCCACCTATGAAATTTTTACTTCCCTTCATCGTTTCGGCTTTTTTTGTTCTATGCGCTCAAGCGGACGAGCGACCGTCCAAACCCAACGTCGTTCTCATCCTGACCGACGACCTTGGCTGGCAGGACGTCAAATGTTACGACGTCGACGAACCATCCGTCATGGAAACCCCGAACATCGATTTGCTGGCCAAGAAAGGCGTCTTGTTCCGCCAGGCTTATTCTCCCGCCCCTACCTGCGCTCCAAGCCGTTGCGCCATCATGAGCGGCAACCATCCTGCCCGGGCCCAAAAAACCCATGTCGTGGGAGGAGCTCCTCCCACTCCGAATCACAAATTTGCCTGGACCATGATAGCCCCTTGGTACAGTGGCCGGATGCCCGCAGATGAGAGAACCATCGCCCGTGTCCTTCAGGCCAACGGATATACGACCGGCCACTCCGGGAAATGGCATATGGCGATTGACCACAAGGCCTTCCCTCAACCCGAGGATCAGGGCTTCGACTGGACGAGAAGTAGCCGGGGAGCGAGGTCGGCCATGAAAAGCCGGGTCACGGGGTTTGCTTCCCCTCAAAAAAAAGACCCCTTCCGTTTGGATGAGAATGGTTTCCCT
>JAURNO010000226.1 GCA_030830145.1 Verrucomicrobiota bacterium | reverse complement strand
TCTTGACCGCATCCAAAAACTTCTCTTGCTGTTCGTCCGTTCCCATGGCCGAATCCCCTACGGTACCCGGCCAAACCGGAGCGACCAAAGAGCCGATATCGAACCCCTTGCTTTGAATTAAGTCGGCTATGCCCTTGAGCTCGTCGTCGCTGGCCTCGGGGTTGGTGTGAGGGAGAAAAAGAAAGTAGTCGATGCCGTCGAACTTTCTTCCATCCACTTCAGCGGCGGCGGAAAAGTCGAGCATGTCCTCGAGACTGATGGGGGGTTCCTGCCCTTCGTCGTCACCTTTGCCGACGAGACCGGGCCACATTGCGTTGTGAAGTTTAAGGGATGAGAGGCTCATGAAAGTAGGGATTGTTGTTGTTAAATGGGAAAAGCAGCTAAGTTTTATGAATCGTCCTCAAGGAGCAAGAAAAAAGAAGATCCGATTTTATTTCTCGCGTTTTTATTCGGGGCATTTCATCCTTAGAATCATAATCAGATTATAAAACCCCAGTCTAAACTATCATGAAAAGATTCATTCCTCTTAGCCTTGCATTCGCTTCCGCCATCTTGCTCTCAGGTCTTTGCGCCTCAGCAAAAGAAAAGGCTTCCTCCACTGCCCTAGACTTGTTCGAAGGCCCCATCCTTGACTCGAAAGGAACGGAAGTTTCCAAGAAAGCCTTAGCGGGAAAGACCATCGGTATTTACTTTTCCGCCCACTGGTGCCCACCTTGCCGTAGTTTCACTCCGAAACTCGTTGAATTCCGCGATTCCAACAAAAAAGATTTCGAGGTCGTATTCGTGAGTTCGGATCGTTCGCCAAAGGCTCAACTTGATTACATGAAAGAAGCCGGAATGAAGTGGTACACCATGCCTCATCGTTCGGGGGCCGCAAACGCACTTGCCAAAAAGTACGGCGTCCGTGGAATCCCTGCCCTCATTATCGTTTCCCCCGACGGAAAGACCATAACCAAGAACGGTCGTGGAGATGTCTCATCGAACGCATCGGGAGCCCTCAAGGCCTGGGCTAAAAAATCCTCCTAAGCTGACCCTTGATTTTATAAGCCTCTCCGTGACAAACGGAGGGGTTTTTTGTTTCCTGCATGTCAAACGACAACCAAAGAAAATCCGTTCTTCAAGTTTCTCCCCAAGACAACTTGCTCGTTGCCCTGAAAGATCTCGGGGAAGGCGAGCAAGTACAATGGGACAAGGGGGACCTGACGGTTGCCGAAAAAGTTCCCGCCAAACACAAGCTCACGATCTCCGATCTGTCGAAGGGTGATCCAGTTTACATGTATGGCGTCTTGGTTGGAGAGACCACCAAGGCCATCTCACAAGGCAAAAGAGTAAGCACAGCAAACCTCGTTCACCGGTCAGCCGAATACGAGCAAGGAGAATCGATCGACCTGTGGACACCTCCCTCTACGGAGAAGTGGCAAAATGTGACTTTCCAAGGGTTTCACAGAAAAGACGGTTCGGTGGGAACGGCAAACCATTGGCTCGTTTTGCCTATGGTTTTCTGTGAAAACGGAAACGTGGAAACTTTGAAAAACTCCATGCTCGAAGCCCTCGGTTTCGAACGAAGGAATCAATACCAACGCTTTGCCCGCGAACTGGCCGAAGTCTACAAAACCGGAGTTGATCCGGAAAATGTTTCGCTTCCAGCGGAACAAGACCATTCGCCCTCGCCAATTTTCCCCAATGTCGACGGAATCAAATTTCTCAGTCACGGTTTGGGATGCGGAGAAACAAGAGGGGTTTCCAAGGAATTGTGCGGGCTTTTGGCGGGCTATGCCTGCAACCCGAATGTCGGAGGCATTACGATCCTGAGCTTGGGGTGTCAGCATGCCCAAGTTTCGATCATGGAGAATGAAATTGCCAAGCGTTGTCCTGAGTTTGACAAACCTCTGCTTGTTTTCGAACAGCAAAAATATGCTTCCGAGCGAGAAATGTTGGAGCAGGCAATTCGCCAAACCTTTGCCGGTTTGGCTCAAATTAATCGGCAGGAACGTTCCCCTGCCCCTTTGTCCAAGCTTTGCCTTGGGATGGAATGCGGTGCTTCGGATGGATTCTCCGGGATTTCCGCCAACCCGACGATGGGCCGGGTAGCCGACTTGCTGGTCGGTCTCGGAGGAAAAGTCATCCTTTCCGAATTCCCTGAACTTTGTGGGGTGGAGCAGGAAATCGTCAACCGCTGCTCTACTCCGGACACGGGCAATCGCTTCATCGAAATCATGCGCAATTACGAAGCCCGGGTAAAGGAAGCCGGCTCTGGTTTTCACATGAACCCATCGCCCGGCAACGTAAAGGACGGACTCATTACCGATGCCATCAAATCAGCCGGTGCGGCCCGCAAGGGGGGAACCTCCCCGATCATGGACGTATTGGATTACCCCGGGTGGGTCACCAAAGACGGGCTCAGTTTGCTTTGCACTGCGGGAAACGACGTTGAATCAACTACGGCAATGGCGGGCGCCGGAGCGAACCTCATTCTCTTTTCCACGGGTTTGGGTACGCCCACCGGCAATCCCGTCAGTCCCGTAATCAAAATTTCCAGCAGCACCAAGTTGGCGAATTCCTTTTCCGAATATGTCGATTTCGACACCGGGCCCATCGTCGATGGAACCGAAACAGTACAATCCTTGGGCGAGTCCCTTCTGGAGCAGGTCATTGCCTACGCATCAGGCAGACAAAAAACCAAAGCCGTCGTTCAGGGTCGAGATGATTTCTTGCCATGGAAACGGGGCATGTCATTGTAAGCTGCTCTATTCATTCGTTCTATGAGCAAACTAAGTCAAAAAACTGCGATCGTCACGGGGGGAGGAAAAGGAATTGGCCAAGCCATATCCCGCAGATTCGCCTCGGAAGGAGCCAATGTTGCAATCTGGGACCAAGACATGAAGTCCGCCGAGGCAACGGTTGGTGAAATTAAAAGCTCGGGCGGATCAGCCGTACCCATTGCTTGCGATGTAACCGATCCTCAAAGCATCGAGACAGCACTCGCCACAACGCTGGAAAACTTTTCCTCACCGGCGATTCTCGTCAACAATGCGGGGATCGCCCATGTTGGAACGGCCACGAGCACCAGCGAAGAAGACTTTGACCGAATCATGAAAGTGAACGCCAAAGGCGCCTTCCTTTGCCTGCGCGCCGTCTTGCCCGCAATGGCCGAAAACGGCGGCGGTTCGGTTCTCAACCTCGCGTCCATCGCATCCAAACTCGGAATATCCGAAAGGTTCGTCTACTCGGCGAGCAAAGGAGCGATTCTAGCCATGACCCTGAGCGTGGCAAAAGATTTCATAGAGCAAGGAATCCGGTGCAATTGCGTCTGCCCGGGCCGGGTTCATACTCCTTTCGTCGACGGTTTTCTCAAAGAGTACTATCCAGGGGAGCAAGAAAGGACCGACAAGTTCAAAGAACTTTCCGAGTACCAACCGATCGGTCGGATGGGCAAACCGGAAGAAGTGGCGAATTTAGCGACTTTTCTTTGCAGCGACGAAGCATCTTTTATTACCGGCGGTGTCTACGACGTCGACGGCGGCACAATGAACCTCAGATAAAATCAAAGGCACAAAATGAAACTCATTCGAAAGGGCGAACCCCTCGAAGAATCTCCTGGGTTGATCCTTCCCGACGGACGGGAAGTCGATACCTCCTCCTTCGGCGAAGACTATGACGAAGTTTTCTTCGAAACCGACGGTCTCGAAAGGCTTAAAGTATGGGCGGATGAAAACGCCTCGGAATTGCCCCCATTCCCGGAAGGCGAGCGATATGGATCGCCCATTGCGCGGCCAAGCAAGATCGTCTGCATCGGACTGAATTATAAAGACCACGCCGAGGAATCAGGGATGGAACTTCCGGATGAACCGGT
>JAURNO010000225.1 GCA_030830145.1 Verrucomicrobiota bacterium | reverse complement strand
TTTCAGATCGCGAAGGAGACCGGCCACTGGCTTGTCAGTGTTGCGGGCATGGTCGGCATGCTTGGGCATGTTGCTGTGTTGGTCCCAGCGGGGATTATTTGACTCGTCCGAATAGTTTACGCTGACGTAACGGACTCCCCGCTCGACCATCCTGCGGGCAAGCAAGCATTGCTTGCCAAAGGAATCAGTGGCCTTGTCTCCGATTCCGTAAATTTTCTTGGTTGCCTCGGTCTCGCCCTTGAGATCGGTAAGCTCGGGCGCTTCCATCTGCATCCGCCAAGCCAACTCGTAATTCTTGATGGTGGATTCCATTCCGTCGTCCGCTCCCGCCGTTTTCAACTGCAAGGCATTGAGGCTTTGCATATAATCAAACCGGTCTTTTCTCTGGGCGGAGGAAAGCATCGAGTTTTCGACGTTCTTGATCCGTGCATCGTCGGGACTGCCAGCCCGGCCTACCGCAGTACCTTGATGAATTGAGGGTAGAAAGGCGTTTCCGTAATTTCTCGGACCCCCTTTGGAGGCCATCGGGCAAATCGATACATAGGCAGGCAGATTCTCGTTTTCGGTGCCCAGGCCGTAAGAAACCCAACTCCCCATGGAGGGGCGCACCAAGTTGGTTGCTCCAGTGTGGAGGAAGAGGGTGGAAGGACCGTGAGCCACGCCCTCGGTGTGCATGGAATGGATGAAGGCCAAGTCATCCACCTGACCCGCAATGTTTGGGAACAAGGAGGATACATACTGGCCACACTCGCCGTGCTGCTTGAAATCCCACATGGGCTTCATCAGCTTCCTTTTGCTTTGCTTGCCGAAAGTTCCGGTTCTTACGCCGACGAAATCGAAGTCCTTGCCATCCTTTTCAAAAAGGGTGGGTTTATAATCAAAGGTATCGACGTGGCTGGGACCACCGGCCATGAAAATGAATATGACGCGCTTGGCCCGCTGAGGAATTAGTGGAGTCTGCGGAGCCAAGGGGTTGTCGGAGAGAGCACGAGCCCCCTGCATTCCGGCAATGGCGAGAGATCCGAACCCACAAGCGGCTGATTTGAGCATTCCCCGGCGGGATATCACTGTGTCTTGCATGGTTTCTTTGGTATTTCTCAGTACAGGTAGCGGAAGTCTATGCATCCGAAAAGACCGTGAATGATACCACTCCAAGCCTTTTGGGCATCTGTTCCCTTACTATTGCCCTTCAAATAAGCCAGGGCAAGCGTCTTTTCGGACTCGCTGGGGTTTCGGCCAAGGCAGGTCAGGTAGGCAAGAACGAGTCGTTGCTCGTCCTCAAGACCCTTGACTTCAAGGATTTTGTCCGCCGCAACCTTCGCCTCCTTGAGTACGAAATCATTGTTCATCATAAAGAGGGCCTGCGTGGGAACCGTACTTGCATTTCGGTTGCCTGAGACAAGCCCGGGGTTGGGGTAGTCGAAAACTTCGAACATTTCCGGAATCTTGTTGCGGTCGAGTTTTTCGAACATGGATCTCGTCTTGTCCATGCCCTCATGGGAAAAGGAAATTCGACCACTTGCCACGAGCATGGCGTCCCGTATGGCCTCGACCTCCAAACGTCGACGGTTTTGCCTTGAGAACAGGTCGTTTTGAGGGTCCAACTCGATCGCTCCCGGGGCTCCCGTTGACGACATGCGGTAAGCACTCGAAAGGACCACCTTGCGGATCAGTCTCTTGGTGGACCATCCGTTTTCAATCAAGGAGAGCGCCAGATGGTCAAGAAGTTCCGGATGGCTTGGCCTACGCCCCATTTCACCGAAGTTATCCGGTGTGGCGACGATGCCTCTCCCAAAGAGATGTCGCCAGACCCGGTTTGCATAAACACGCGGTGTAAGAGGGTTGCGTGAGGATGCCACCCAACCGGCAAGCTCAAGGCGTCCGCTCGAACCTTTGGGTATTTCGGGCTTGGGAGACAAATCCGCCGGGGTGGCCACGGCCAGGAAGCCTCGCTTGACGTAAGGACCCAAATTGCGAATCTCCCCCCTTCGATGAATGCGCCAGTCCCCTGCTTCCTTATGTTCGAGCACGGACATGACCTTCCCGGCTGCGGGAGGAGCGGTCTTCTTGTGATCCTTGAGCTTCGTTCTAAGATCGGCAACGAGCTTTTCCGCTTGCTTCTTCCTGGCCTTGGCGAGCTCCTGCTTTTCCTTGAATTCTTCCTTGGCCAGCCCGGGTTCCTCCTTCTTGGCAAGAACAAGAGGAGGTTTCTCGGTCTTGGACAACAAACGAATGGCGTCGGCAATCACGACCTGGTTTGTGTCTTCGGTCGTGATCTGGACGATGTCCCAGGTTCCCTTCTCGAAATGGTAAGTCCCCAAGGAAACAAAGGAGCCTAGAATCGGGGGTTGCTTGGTCTGGTTGACAAAAACCTTCACTTCTCCGACATCATGCATGATGGTTACCGGAGTCTTCTTTTCCCGGTTGGTACCAGGGGTATAGGAAAGCTGAATTTCATACTTGCCCGACACGGGAATACGGGCAGGGAAAGTAACTGTCTTTTGTCCTTTGCCCTTCGCATGATCGTGCAAGTAACGCTTTCCGACATACCCACTGGTATGGGTCGAGGACACCCATTTTCCAACTAGCTTGGCATCCACGTCGTCCACCACCACGCCTTCCAGCTTATCCGGATCAAGCGACTTCTGTCCGGCTTTGGCAAAATCCGTATTTCCTCCCAGCGCCTTGAGCTTGGCTTCGGCTTTCTTCAATTCGCCTTCCAACTTCTTTTGATCTACGGAGTGCTCCTTGCGGGCAACCGCATGTTGATCGCGCAGCGTACGTTCATGAAAACTGGCGACGTTCCCTGGAACCAAGCTATTGGTTCCGCGGAAAATTCCCGCCATCGAATAGTATTCATCGACAGGGATGGGGTCGAAGGGGTGATCATGACAACGAACACACCCCATGGTCATGCCCAAGAAGGCTCTTCCCACGGTGCTGATTTGCTCATCCACTACCTCCATGCGCAGAAGAGCCTTGTCCTGTAACTCGTAGTTATGAGGACCGAGGGCGAGAAAGCCGGTTCCGGTTAGGTTCCCGTTGAATTCCTTATCGGTCGAAGAAGGGAGCAGGTCGCCCGCAATTTGCTCCTTGGCGAATTGATCGAAAGGCTTGTCCTCATTGTAGCTATCAATGACGTATTCCCGAAAACGATGGGCATTGGGAAAAGGATTGTTGCGCCCGCCACCCGTCGTATCGGCGTAACGCGCGACATCGAGCCAATGGCGTCCCCAACGCTCACCAAACCGTGGGGAAGCAAGCAATTCGTCCACCACCTTGACGTAGGCATCGGGCGAATCATCTGCCTGAAACGCCTCGATTTGGCCGATTTCGGGAGGCAGTCCGGTCAGGTCGAAATAAAGTCGGCGCAGCAAAGTCGACTTGTTCGCAAGCGGAGCCGGTTTCAGATTCTTATCTTCCAGCCTTGCCAATACGAAGCGGTCCAGTTCGTCCTTCACCCATTTTTCGTCAGTGATGTCCGGGGTTGGGGGGAAAGCAAGAGATTGGAATGCCCAAAACTTTCTGCCTTCCTGCAGGCTCTTGGCTTTGGGGCCACTTGACTCGGTAATCGTTTCCATGGGCGCGTCACGCGGATCGGGTGCCCCCATGGCAATCCATTTCTCAAAATCCGCCACCACTTCCATGGGAAGCTTCTTTTCGGGAGGCATCCGCAAGTCGTTGTCTTTGTAGCGGATTGCACTGAGTAAAAGACTTTCGTCCAGCTTGCCGGGAACGATAACCGGGCCACTCTCCCCGCCTTTCTCCCAACCCGCCTTCCGGTCAAGGAACAATCCCGCTTTCAATTTCTTTGCCTTGACAGAGTGACACTCGTAACAATTTCGAGCGAGAACCGGCCTTATCTTTTGTTCGAAAAATTCTGCCGTGGAAAGGGCGTCCAATCCAAAACCCGGTATCGAGCTCAAGCATAACAATCCGAGGATGGATAGGGTTGAATGGAATGAAGTGGGCATATGTCCTAAAGACTTTATCCTTCGTAACCAACGCGTCCTCGTAAAACAAAACAAAAAAAAGGTGAAAAGAAGGTTGATGAAAACAGGCTTATTGCTCAAAACTCAAAAACAATGAATAAAACAGCCCTTACCCGTCGTCGCTTTCTTAACCAATCCGCACAAACAGGGATTGCCGGCATTCTCGCCTCATCCTACTTCCCCTACCTGGCGGACGCCGCAAAGGAAGCGCCAAGCGAAAGGTTGCGCTTCGCGGCAATCGGTGTGGGCGGACGGGGAGCAGGAGTGGCAAACAACGCCCGCAGGTTGTCGGATCTCGTAGCAGTATGCGACTTGGACACCCAGCGTATCGAACGCGTAAACAAATCCCTCGCCCAAGGCAAAGCCAAGGGCTACCAGGATTACCGGAAGATTTTGGAGCGCAAGGACATTGACTTTGTAACGATTGGCACAACGGATCATTGGCACACCCGAATTGCCATTCAGGCCATGCAGGCAGGCAAAGACGTTTATTGCGAAAAGCCCCTCACTCTCACCATTGAGGAAGGCAAGCAGATTTCCAAGGTAACCAAGGAAACCGGCCGGGTTTTCCAAGTGGGTACCCAACAAAGAAGCGAAATGGGCCAGAAATTTCTCACTGCCATCGGAGTCATCCGGGAGGGCAGGATCGGAAAGATCCAGAAAGTAACCTGTAACATTGGGAGCGGACCCAAGGGCGGACCCTTCAAGAAATCCGAACCGCCCGCCAACATTGACTGGAACAACTGGCTGGGTCAGGCCCCAAAAGTCGACTACATCAAGGAACGGTGCCATTATCAGTTTCGCTGGTGGTACGAGTACTCCGGAGGAAAGATGACCGACTGGGGAGCTCACCACGTGGATATCGCCCAATGGGCCTTGGGTCAAAGTGGAGAAGGGCAGGGCGTTTTGTCTCTCGACCCGCTCATCGGCGATCATCCGATACCCCTGAACGACGGTATGCCGACCAAGGACAACCACTACAACACTTCGCACAATTTCCATATCAGGTGCATGTTCCCCGAGGACACCGAGATGAACATCGTAAGCAAATCCAAGGAAGGAAACGGCATCTTGTTCGAAGGGAGCAAGGGCAACATGTTCGTCTCCCGCGGAAAGCTTTCCGGAGAAGCGGTC
>JAURNO010000224.1 GCA_030830145.1 Verrucomicrobiota bacterium | reverse complement strand
TTCCCGTTCGGGGCCAGCGCCACGTGGTACTGGCCCCCGTGTGCCCGAATGGTGGTGGCGAGGTTGCTCAAGGTAGCGTTGCGGACCTTGAGATCGAATCCTAGTTTCAGGGGATCATCAAAGGGAACCGGAGTGACCACCACGATGCGCTCGGTATAGGGCGACAGTTGCTCGAGTGTCTCTTCATAGGCAGAAGCAAACTCTTCGAATTGCTCGGATTGCCCCAAGGCCTCGGCTTGGCCGAGCCAGAGGAATACGACGTCGACGGCGGTCTGGATTCGCCTGTCCCTTTCACCGTAACCGGGCTTGGTAGCAGCGAAGAAATTGCGGGGTCGTTGCTGGTTGAACACGGTGTCGGCCGGCCATGCCATGTTGCGGACACTAAGGCGGCGGTCGGGATGAGCTGCGGCGAGCAAGGTCTCGAAATAACCGAAGCGTTGGGTTTCGTTGGCATTGGAACCTCCGAGAAGCACGATGGTGGCGTCTTCCTTCAAGGCAAAGCCCTTGGAAAAGGCGGATACGGCATCAGACGGCTTGGCCAAGGGGTGCAAAAGAGCAGGCTCTTTTCCGATAATGCCTGCAAGCTTATTGAGTGCCTGCAGGTTCGCTCCCGGAGCAAAGTGCCAGAGGTTGGCGAGGGAAATTCTTTCCTTCTCCAACTGTAGAGAGAGCTGCTCCGGTTTGCCGGCGATGCCTCCCGGAGAACCGTGGTCCATGACGCGAACGGTAATCACGTTCTTGCCCGTTTTCAGAAGACCCTCGGGAATGGGATACTTCCGCACCGTGTAATGGTGACCGGGATCCTCGTAGCCACCAACGCGCTTGCCATTGACCCAAGTGACGTCCATGTCGTCAATCTGACCGAGGTTCAGGACTGCCTTGGACTTGGCCTGTTCGGCAGACAATTCGATGGTCTTGCGAAACCAAACCACGCCATCGTAGCCGGGCAACCCGGCATTTTCAAAATGACCCGGTACCTCCATGGTTTTCCACTTGGCATGATCAAATGCCAGCTTGGCCCATGCTTCGCCTTGTGAGCCCGGGTCCACTGCCATGATCAATCTCGTCCAGTAAGGTAACGGAGTGGAGATCGGCTTTGAGGGAGCGGGCTTCGGCGCCTCCGCCTTTTTCGGCAAAGCAGCGAGTAATTGTTCCTTGGTTTGCTTCTCGAGTGCAATCTTCGGGTTGTGGGCCAAAGTCGGGTTGCGATAGTGCACGGTCTGGGCGGGACCGCCGTGAATTTGGAACGAGATCTTGCCTGACAGTTCGCCCTTGGGGTCTTCCAAGGCAACGCAGAGCTTGCCGTTGATCGCGGTCCATATCTTGTGCCCGACGGCGAGGATTTCGTAGCGGTTCCAGTCGCCGGGCTTGACCGCCCCAGTGGCGTTATTGTTCCAGTCCAATTTGCCACGCCCATGTTCGTGGTAGAGCTTGCCCCACACCCCGGCTCCGACGTCGGCCTGGTAACCAAAGGCCTGACCGGAGGCATTGGCTTTCTTGGAGCGAAACTGAATGCCTGCGTTGCGGTTATCCGGGGTCAGCTTGACATCGACCGTCAGGTAGAAGTCTTTCACCTCCCCATCCGCCCAAATGAATCTGTTCCCCGGCACGTTGACCGCGGAATGCCCCACGATGGCACCGGACTTGACCGACCAGTACTTCATCTCGGAAGCCGACCAACCGGTGAGGTCCTTGCCGTTGAAGAATGAAACATCGCGTTGCGGCTTGTTACTCTTTTTTGGTTCGGCAGCATAGATCAAGGGCAAGAGAGCGGAAAAAATGCCGAGAGTAATGAGGGTTTGTAGTTTCATCTGTTGGGTTTTATAATAGAAGTTTCTGCATGCGCTGTGACCGAGGACTTGAGCACCTGTTCATTCTCACAGCAGGATATCCTCGATGACCTTCCCGTGTACGTCGGTCAGTCGAATGTCACGGCCGCTGAAGCGGTAGGTCAACTCCTCATGGTCGATCCCGAGCTGGTGCAACATAGTGGCGTGGAGATCGTGTATCTGCAATGGATTGTCCACCGACTTGTAACCCCAGTCGTCGGTTGCGCCATAGGTCACGCCGGGCTTGATCCCGCCCCCGGCCATCCAGAGGCTGAATCCGTGTTCGTTGTGATCCCGACCTTTTCCTCCTTGGGCGAAGGGGGTGCGTCCGAATTCCCCGGACCAAACGACCAGGGTTTCATCCAGCAGACCGCGTGACTTCAAATCGCGGATCAGGCCGGCAATCGGCTGATCCACGGCCCGCGCGTTGGTACTGTGGTTCGTCACCAGGTCACTGTGCGCATCCCAGCGTTGGTATCCGTTTACCATGGGGATGGTCAATTCGACGAAGCGTACGCCTCGCTCGTTAATCGAGGTGTCACCTCGACGTGCTTGAAATGAGAGGCAATCTTTCCCGGCAACCAATTGCCGTTATAGAATCGATCCTTGCTGAAGTAATGTTTGCCCTTACCGTCCTCGGTGGGCATTTCAACCGGCTTTCTATTCTTCATATAAAAATAGGGGGGTTGGTCCAGGGACCCCCACAAGCCAAAGAATTCATCAAAGCCACGATCAACAGGCCCTCCGGTCATGGTTTGTTTCGCCGTACCGTCCTTGCCCTTGAAATTATCAAAACCCAGGTGCCATTTCCCGGACATGCCCGTGTTGTAGCCGTTTCTCTTGAGCAACTTGGGCAAGGTGATCTTTCCAGGTTTGATGAAACGGTACATGTCTCGTATCGGATAGCGTCCGGTCAGCAAGCCGTAGCGCGAAGCAATACAGGTGGAATGCGGCGCATGGGCATCGGTGAACATCAGGCCTTCTCGGGCTAGGCGATCAATCGCCGGAGTCTTGAGCCGTGACTTCGGATTGAAGCATTTGGGATCCCCGTAGCCCATATCGTCGACCAGAATGAGGAGAATGTTCGGCTTTCTCGTTTCGGCTCGGCCATCGCCGTCGCTGCTGCAAAGGTTGGAACATTGCCCGGTGGAGGCAAACGCTCCGTTTGCAATACCCTC
>JAURNO010000223.1 GCA_030830145.1 Verrucomicrobiota bacterium | reverse complement strand
GATCGGAAGCAAGGACTGGAACGACCGTGTCGCCAAGAGCAAGTTCAAGAACTGGGAGAAGTTCGGGAGAATGCCAAAAGGGCACCTTTGCTTCCAAGATCACGGCAACGAGGTATGGTTCCGCAACGTCCGCGTTCGAAAACTCTGAGCCAAAGCGATGAAGACTTTTTTACTTGGTTTTATTCCTCTTGTCGCTCTTCCCTTTTTCGCATGTGCGGAAGCGGAATGGAATGCCTTCCGCGGACCGACCGGGATGGGAATCGGAAACAAAGACACCCTTCTGCAATGGAATGCCGATTCGATCAAATGGAAAAAGGAGATAACCGGCTCAGGGCAATCATCGGTCATTCAATCGGGCGGAAAGTTATTTCTCACCTCCGCCGAGCAGGAAGGTGGCTTGAGATTCGTTCATTGCCTGGACAAGGACACGGGGGACCTGCTATGGAAAAGGGAAGTCAAGAATACCAAGGAAGAAGCCGTACATCGGATGAACACCTGGGCAACGCCGACCCCGGCCACGGACGGAAACAAAGTGGTGGCCTTTTTTGGGCCAGCTGGTCTGCATTGCTTCGATTTGGAAGGAAAGAAACTTTGGGAAGTCGACCTCGGAAATTTTCCGGGCAGTTGGGGGGTAGCCGCTTCTCCTGTAATTATCGACGGAGTGGTCCTGCAGAATTGCGATTCAACCGGGCCTTCCAGGCTTGTTGCGATCGATCTGGATTCAGGCAAGACCGTCTGGGAAACGAAAAGGGAAACCAAGCCCCGCGGAGGATGGAGTACGCCCATCGTGATTTCCGTCCAAGGCAAGAGACAAATCGTCCTGAACGGTGAGTTCGGAGCTCGGGGCTATTCATTTGCCGATGGCAAGGAACTCTGGTTTTGCAAAAGCTTCAATGGACGAGGATCGCCCGTCCCCTTCTATGACGGCAGACTGCTATTCGTAGTCAATGGCAAACCAGGTGACCTTTACGCCATTGACCCGACGGGTCGAGGAGACGTTACCAAGTCACACATGAAGTGGCATGCCAAGCGCAACGGCGGAAGGGACCTCCCCTCGCCGGCCTCGGTAAACGGGCTCGTCTTGGTAACGAGCATGAGCGGAATCATCACCTGCTATGATGCAAAAGACGGAAAAACCCTCTGGGTCGATCGCCTGAAGGGGGCTTTTTCCGGTTCCCCACTCGTGTCAAACGGACACTATTACATTCAGAACGAGGCCGGGCAAACCTACGTCGTCGAGCCCAATCGCAAAAAACTAAAAGTAGCCAACGAAAACTCACTTTCTCCGGAAGCCAACGAAATTTTTCGGGCGACCTTGTCCCCTATTTCCGGAATGATTTTCACCAGATCTCAGTCCACGATTTATTGTATTGCGAAAAAGTAACCCCCAAGGTTTGTGGGGTGCTATTTTTTTGCTGAATTGTTTTGATCACACTTTTCATCAACCCATCAACGGGCTGACGCAATTCAACAGAATTTAGACGCAAACAAAGAAGGCTAATTCCTTGAACAGGGACAGCCATCGGGTAGATTTAAAAAGTAAACCTCTCTAACACCAACTCGAATCCAAGCAAAACATGACAGACCAGACAGACCACTCGTCCCTCCTCACCCGAAGAAAATTCATAGGTCACTCAGGTAAGATCGCGACGGGCGGTGCCCTCGCAGGAATTGCCCTACCCGTCGTACATGGAAAAAACGACGACACCACCAAGATCGCCCTAGTCGGTTGCGGCGGTCGAGGAACGGGAGCAGCCAGTAATGCTCTCTCGGTTTCGTTGGCCAATGGACCGACCAAAATCGTGGCCATGGCCGACGTCGTGCAAAGCAAGCTCGACCGCAGCTACAACGGACTGCGTAACAAACACAAGGAACAAGTGGACGTCCCAGCCGAGCGTCGTCACATTGGCTTTGATGGTTACCGGAAAGCCATGGACGCCCTCGACCCAGGTGACGTCGTGATCTTCACCTCGCCCTGCGCCTTCCGCTGGGTTCATTTCGAATACGCGATCCAAAAGAGCCTCAATGTCTTCATGGAAAAACCCGTCACGCCGGATGGATTCTCCTCCCGTAAAATGCTCGAGCTCAATGAAAAGGCGAAGAAGAAAAACCTCAAGGTCGGAGTTGGATTGATGTGCCGGCACAGCCAAGCCCGCAGGGAGTTGTACTCTCGAATCAAAGACGGGGAAATCGGTCAAATCCTCAACCTGAGGGCCTACAGGATGCAAGGACCAGTCGCCTCTTGCTTCACCTCCAAAAACACCTCCGACGACAGTGATCTGATTCACCAAATCAAAAATTTCCATAGTTTTCTTTGGTTGAGCGGAGGGTCTTTCAGCGACTTCTTCATACACAATATCGACGAGTGTTGCTGGATGAAGGATGCCTGGCCAGTCAAGGCGCAGGCTCAGGGAGGTCGGCACTACCGCGGAGATAAAATAGATCAAAATTTCGACAATTATACCGTTGAATATACCTTCGACGACGAGACGAAGATGTATCTCCATGGACGCAACATGGCCGGTTGCCACCAAGAGTTCTCAAGCAATGCCCATGGAACGAAAGGATACGCTTTGATTTCCGGACCAGGCGGGCACCGCTCCCAAGCCCGCATTCACAAAGGACAAGGCTCCGATAGCGATCTGGCCTGGATGTTTGGTCAACGCGGAGAAGGCAGGCCCTTGCGGGAATCCAGCCCATACCAAGACGAATGGGAACACCTCATGGATGCAATTCGCAACAACAAACCCTACAACGAAGTGGAGAGAGGCGTACAAGCCAGCGTTGTCACTTCAATGGGGCGCATGGCAGCGCACACCGGACTGGAAGTAAGCTACGAGGAAATGCTCAATTCTGAACATCAATTAGGCCCCGGAGTCGAAAACCTGACCATGAAATCAGAATCACCTTTGCAAGCGAACCCTGATGGGTCCTACCCCATTCCCGAACCTGGAAGGAAACGGAAACGGGAATATTAACATCAAAATCGGTGCGAAAGGCTCGTTGCTAACAGGCTTCAAAAATTACAGTGAATAACTTTTGTGATTAAAAGTGAACAACTTAAAGCCCTGTCTTACAGAGTGTTAAAGGTACCCCAAGTAGGAAAACGACAATCGAGTTCGGAAACTCGGTTGACGAGAGAACAAGCATCTAGCTAAATCAACTCATCCAAGGAAGTTTTGGGGTAGGCTTTCTTGGCTTTAGGCCCGTTCTCGGCAACGAGG
>JAURNO010000222.1 GCA_030830145.1 Verrucomicrobiota bacterium | reverse complement strand
TCCGACGAAGCGGGCGTGGTTGCCCAGTTGGTGAAAGCGCTTGAAGAGGTTGGACTGGGAGCCCCGGGCGCTTTCTCCGTCGACGTTGTAACCGTGGACGTAAACGAAGTATTTTCCGTTGGTCAGGCTGTCGGGGTAGGCGGGTGGTTCGCTGGTCCGGGTGGGCTTGCCTCCTCCGCCTCCCGAAAGTGGCCGCAGGTTGAGTTGGCGGAACATGTCCTCGACGCCGGCAATACACAGGGGTAGCTCGATGGTGGCGATGGACTGCTCGTCGGATTTGCGGGTAATATTGAGGGCTAGGGCTTTGGTGGTGGAGGCTCTTCCCTCCACGAGGACGACGCCTTTTCCTTCTTTGGCGTGTTCGAGGTAGCTTGCCCCAAGTGCGGTGCCGGTGGCGGAAATCCGGGTTAGTTCGGTTGCGCCCCGTTGCCTTCCGAAGGCAATCGATTTGATCCGTTGATCGGGGGTACGGCCGGGTTCGGAGCCGTCGGGTTGGCATGTGCCGTATTCATAAAAGTTGAGGGCTCCGTCGGCTTGGCTCAGCGAATAGCGGTATCGGGAGGGGGGGAGGAGTTCGAGGGTCTCGGGCAGGTCGAGGTGGAGCGGGAAGAAATCAATGAGGTCGCGCATGCCGTCGACTTGGGAGTTTTCCCCGTCGGGGCTTGGCTGGCCAGGTCGGTCGTGGGCGTTCTTGCCGCGCTCGGCATCGGGCCGGTCATTATCGTCGTTGATCCACCAGTGCCAGGGGTTGGCGGTGGTGACCCGGAAACGGTCGGAATCGTCGATGATTCCGTCCCGGTTGAAGTCGGGGACGATCTCAGCTTTTAGAATGACGATCTTGAGCCTGCGGTGAGGCTCGGTCCCGGCGTTGAAATCGTAATCCCCGTCTTCGTCGAACCAGGCGGTCAGGATGAATTCGCGTATTTGAGATCCTCCGGATGGCTCAGTCCATTGGTTGACCTGCCACCCGCCTTTGGAAAAGTCTCCCGACGATTGACTCCATCCCGTGGAGTCGTCGAGTTTCCATTTGAAATGCTTGCCTCCGACGGAACCAGGAAGCCAGTTGAGGTAATGGTAGGCCCGGGCAGATCCATTTTCGTTTTGTATCAAGTAGAGGGTGTCATTGGCCGGGGTATCGTCGGATGGGGTGACGTCGACGAGTTCAGAGTTTTCCATGTCCCTGAGGTGGAGTTCGTAGGGGGCGACCACCTTGACGGTGGTTCTTTTGTAACTGGTTCCGCAACTGGCCTCCAGAACATGGGTTTCGGTTTGGGAAAGGTCGATGGTTCGAGTGAGTTTGTCCGATCCAATGCCTCCGTTGAGGTTCCAGGATTCGGGAAGGAGGAGGGGAGGGAGTTTTGGCGTGGGGGTGGCGGTCAGTTTGAGGGTCTCTCCTTCACGGCGGGCAATGAGGTAGGTCTTGGTGTCGTCGTCTCCGTCCCCGTCGTCGATTTCCCGTGCGGGCTGTTCGGCAAGCAGGGATTCTACTCCGACCACGATATAATCAAAGGGGCCGTGAGGGACGGGCGGATCGTCCGCTCCTTCGTGTTCGGGATCGTCGTCCCAGATGAAGTGGAGTTTCTTGCGCCCGGTGGAGTCGAAGTCGGGGGCGATGATCTCTTCGGGGGAGGAGGAGGGGAAGTACCGGAGGGTGCCGTCGGAGACCACGACCCATTTGTAGGTTGGAGGGTTGGTGGTCGGAACCCAGTTTCCGTCCGAGTTGCACCAGACCTTGACCCTTTTTTTCAGGTCGTCGTCGAACGCTTGGGCATATCCGTATTCGAGGTTTTCCCCCACCCCGATGATGGGGTTGCGGATGGAGTTTTTCTTTGGAATTATCGGTGTGCCGGTTTTGAAGTCGTTGGTGTCCTGCCAAAGCGCGGGCTGCGGGTTGATGCCATGTAGGGTGACGGCACCGGCAAACGAGAGGATTAAAATCGATAGGACGAAGGAGATGTTCATTCAAGAACGTGTTTGGGAGTTGGGAGGAGATCGAATGGCGTACGGCAAGAGGAGGGAGCCGTTCGCAAAGGTTGATCAAGAGGTGACTTTCCAGGGGGATTGTCAAATAAAAATCAACTATTTAGTTAATAAGTGTTATTTTTGCGTAAAGAGTGCGGATTCTTGTCCGAAAGAATCTTGGTGTTGCCAAGGCGGGGGGCGGGGTTCACTTTTTGATTCATGGCCAGACTGATACCTAAGATCAACCCGGATGAGATCAAAAACTCGGGCGAGCGGATGCTTGCGAAGTCTCTGATCAGCCAACTGGGGGCGGAGGTGGAGGTTTACCATAGCTTTCGATGGTTGGCCGAGAACGAGCGGGGAACCTTGGACGAGGGGGAATGTGACTTTGTGATTCTGGATCCGGCCAACGGTATGCTTTTCATTGAGGTGAAGGGCGGAACTTTGCACTATAACGAGAAGCAAGATTCCTGGGAACGGATCTTGAGCAACGGTAGAATCCGCAAATTGAGCAAGTCTCCGTTCGACCAGTGTTCCCGCAACATGTTCAAGTTGTTGGACCGGATCGAGAAGGAGCGTCCTTTCATCGGTCGAGGGAAACTTCCCTTTACTTTCGGTTATGCGGTGGCCTTTCCTCATTCCAGGTACGAGGGGACATTACCGATGGGAACGCACCGGGATCTCGTATTGGATGATTCGAAGTGCGACGATATGAAACGATCGATTCAGGCGGTTTACGACCGGTGGCGCAAGTTTTCTCATCCCCCTTTGGGCACCCCCGAGATGGACGGGGTGCGGACGGCTTTGTTTCCGAAGTTCGGAATTCTTCCCGTCCTGTGGAGGCAGGTCGAAGACCAGGAAGAGCGTTTGCGCAGGTTGACGGATATGCAGCGTCAGTTGCTCGACTTCATGGCTGCACGCAAGTTGGCCGCGATCTGCGGGGTGGCGGGTTCGGGCAAGACGATCCTCGCCATGGCCAAGGCTCAGGAGTTGGCCCGCTCGGGGATGCGGACTTTGTTTTTGTGTTTCAACAAGCCGTTGAAGGATTGGATCAAGCGGGTCATGCAGGACGATGCCGACGACAACTTGATGGTGAACAATTATCATGGGCTGGCCTTGCATTTGTGCAAGAAGGCCGAGATCGAATTTTGGAACGACGAGGAGGGCGAGGCACCGGCTTCCTTTTGGTCGGAAGATGTGCCGGACCGTTTGATGAACGCGATGAGCGTGTTGGGCGAAGAAGACAAGTTCGATGCCATCATCGTGGACGAGGGCCAGGACTTCCGGGAACTTTGGTGGACTTCGATGGACTCCCTTTTCCGGGATCCGAAGAAGAAGGGCTGCTATTTTGTTTTTTACGATCCAAAGCAAAACGTTTTTGCGACGAGTGCTTCCCTTCCTTCCGAATTGGGCGAGCCGTTCAACCTGCCGGTGAACTGCCGGAACACGATCAAGATTGCCGAGCATTGCGCCGGTTTGATCGGGATCGAGCCGAGCGTCCGGGACGGGGCTCCGGCGGGGGATGAACCTGAGATCCTGCAGAGTGGGGATTTCAAGGAGGCGTTCCGGTTGGCGGCCAAGAAGGTCAACGAGTGGTGCCAGTCCGGCAAGGGTGGGCTTAAATTCAGTCAGGTGGCGGTTTTGGCTCCGGGGTCGCAAAAAGACCTTTGCCCGGAGAAATTCGGGTCCGTGCCGAGAACCACGAAGTTCGATGATTGGCGCAAGGACGAGGCGGTTTTGTTTTCTTCGGCGAAGCGGTTCAAGGGGCTGGAAGCGGATGCGGTGATCAGCCTTTGTCATCCGCCGGAGGAGCACGATGAGTTGATGGAACAGTATGTCGCCCGTTCCCGGGCCAAGCATGTTCTGGTGGTGATCGAAGTGGAAAACACCGACGATTAATAGATGAGTACGTTCGCAATTCGAGAAAAACACATTGATCGTTTGTTATCCGAAGAATTGGAATGTTCTACTGAGTTTGCATGTTGGTTTTGTCGAGAGGTTTTTGGAGAAAATGAAGTACCCTCCGGCAAACCTGAATGTAAAACGGAAATTGGTTACTTTCGAACAACGGGAAACAATAATCGCAAAGGTGAGACTGACATTAGGGTGGAGATGTCATGGCCAACCGGGGA
>JAURNO010000221.1 GCA_030830145.1 Verrucomicrobiota bacterium | reverse complement strand
GTTAATAACTTACATCCCGTATTTTGAGACAATTGTTTAATGATTATGTAAAGAGATCGATGGATGAGATTATTGAGAGGTAGGGGAGTACGGCACGAAGAGAATGGATAGAAATTCGCTTTCTAGTTCTACTTGATCCCCAAGGCAAATCTTGAGGCAAAGGTTTGATTTGAGCCGAGGCGATTTGGGTTTTCTAGTAAGGTTTGCCATGAATTTGATAGAATAGGCATGAATCATGCCAACGAGTAAAGAAGCCATCCATTTGTTGCTTTATATTCAATTCTATCTTCGAACTGGAAATCTTGAGGAAGTCCGAGTGGCCACAATCTTACCTGAAAGAAAGGTTCGTTCCCGAGCTTGATACTATTGAGTTCGACACCTCATTTATGAAGCATCTCTTCGCTCAGCCGAACAGCTTGAACTTTTCCGCCAAGCAAATTTCTTCCCCATGGGCTTCGGGGAGGTGGAAGCTATTTTTTTGCTTTCAGTTCGGTAGTGAGAGGACCGACGATTTCCACAAAGTTTCCATCAGGGTCCTTGAGCATCAGCAAGCAGATGTCTTGGGGGAGACCTTCGGGAAGAATTTGAGGGCTTTTTGCATAGGGCTTGTAACCATGCTTTTGGGCTCTTTTCAATACTTGATCAACATCTTTGACCATGATCGTGAGGTAAGATGGGCCGGCCACGGTATGGATATGGGCTTGCTTGATCACACGGGTAGGTTTTTGACTTTCGACCTCCATGAGCTTGAGTTTCGTCGCCTCGTCTCCATCACCTAGTGTAAGGACAGAAATATCCAAGGGGGCTCCATCGGTCAAGCCAACCAACTTGGGGAATTTTCCTGATACTTTGAATCCCTCATTCTCAGTGAAGCCAATAACCTGTTTATAAAAGGCAAGTGATTTTTCAATGTCGGTTACGACGATACCCAAGTCGATGGTTTGTCGGGCGAAATTGGATTTTGGCGATTCCTCGGAATAACTCGAAAGGGAAGGTGCGATGAAAAAGAAGAGAAACGTTTTAAGTAAGGGAAAGTTCATTGTTGGAAAAAATTTAGCCGAGCTTGTTGAGAATATGAAGTCAAAACATCCTTTAAGACTGAAAGGAAAGAACGCTCAAGGTAATAAGCTGGTTTTTTCGAGATCTTTTTGTTTTTCGTTTGATGACTGTTTTGTTCTGAGGGCGCGGTTTGAGTCGCGTGATGCACGGGAAAAAAGAGGAGAAGAATCCAATTCCCATACGGATTGGTTAGCGCAGTACGGAAACGGCTTTTCGTACTGCTGAAACCAAACGCTCCGATTCGTCCATCGTATTGTACATGGCAAAGGAGGCTCGAGCGGTTGCCTCGACGCCTAATTTTTTCATCAGGGGCTGGCAACAGTGATGACCCGTTCGCGTGGCGATGCCTTCACCGTCCAAGAGAGTGGCTAAATCATGAGGATGAATTCCGTCTATGGAAAAAGATAGTACCGCGGCCTTGTCGGAAGTGGTTCCATGTTCGATGAACCCCTCTATTGATTGCAGACCTGCCCGGGCGTTTTCTAGTAAAAGACCTTCGTGTAGGGATGCAGAAGGCAAGTCTATTTCGGATAAGTAACGGAAAGCTTCGGCAAGACCAATGGCATCGGCGACATTTGGAGTGCCGGCCTCGAATCGTTGCGGTGGAGGAGCAAAACTCGATCCGTCGAAACTAACTTCTTCAATCATATCGCCCCCTCCTTGCCAAGGAGCCATATTGTGGAGATGTTCGCTTTTGCCGTAGAGAATACCTATTCCCATCGGGCCAAAAGTCTTGTGTCCGGAAAAGGCAAAGAAATCGCAATCAAGAGATCTTAGGTCAATTCGATAGTGGGGAGCGCTTTGGGCTCCGTCTATCACTACTTTCACCCCGTGTTCTTTTGCTTCCTTGATGATTGAGGGCAATGGATTCGTGGTCCCAAGAGTATTGGAAACATGACAAAGGGATAAAATCTTACTTCGAGGTTCCTGAAGATGAGAGTATAGGACATCGAGATCCAGTGAACCGTCCGGAAGAACGGGAGTCGTGAGGATTCGAGCACCAGTTCTTTCTGCGGTCAATTGCCATGGAACGATGTTCGCATGGTGTTCCATCTCAGTCAGGATGATGCTGTCCCCTTGATTCAAAATACTTTGTCCGAAGCTATTTGCCACTAAATTCAGGGCTTCGGTCGTCCCCCTTACGAAAACCAACTCTTCGGGGTTTACGGAAAACCAATTAGCAATCAATGAGCGAGCTTGCGTGTATTCGTTCTCCGCTTTTTCAGCCAATTCGTAAGTGCCTCGGTGCACGTTGGAATTCGTATTTTCGTAAAAGTTCGAGAGGGAGTCGATTACGCACTTTGGTTTTTGGGACGATGCTGCATTATCCAGGTAGGCAAGCGGTTTACCTCTGTTGTTTCCTTTAAGAATGGGAAAGTCCGCCCGGATTTTTTCAACTGGGAAGGGAGAACTCATCAAAGAATTATTAGGAAGACAGGTAAAATGGATAATTTGGTATTCGAGAAATGAGAAACAACAATCATGAAGTTACATCATACCAAGATGTTGAAACTCCGCAACGTCAGAGGTGTTTTCCAAACAAAACCTAATGGACTCGATCGATGAATTGCCAAGAGGCGATAATCCGTCTCTCCGTCATAACCTTGAACGAAATCCGGGTATTGAAGTATTCTCCATTCGCAATTTTGAATCGAAGGAGGTTTTCCCAGCGATTTGGTTTAGGTTGTTCAACTAGGTTTTCAATTAGGTCGTCGGGGTGAATCCTCGATTGAAAGAACTCGCGGTCGAGGAGATCAAACTTGTCGTACCCCGTTATGATGGTCGCATTGTCGGAGAAATAATTAAATTGCAGGGGGTGTCCCACCCCATCCGAGCGCATTTCAATCAAAGTGACTTGCAAGGAGTTGAGAATGTCTGCGTTTTTGGCCAATTGCGTTCCAAGTTTGGTAAAGAGTTCTTCTACTGATTCCCCTTGAAGTGGTTGTGCCGATGGAGTCTGCAGACCATCCAAGTATTTCTTTACGGCAAATCGAACGATTTGAGATACCGATCGGTTTTGCTTGAAGGATTGTTTTCCCAACACAACTTTTTCATCATCAGTCAACCCTACGGACACCTGACTCTTTTTTTTGCCTGCCAAATTCATGTGTGCACCATAGGCTTAATATGATGCCTTTTGCGAGCATAAAAGCCGTAAAAGGATTAATGAATTATTTTTGCGTTGGGCAAAGCATTTTTGAGAGTTTCGAAACCTCTTTTGGATACCTTCGAGTTCCAGAGGTAAATCTCTTCCAAAGACGTAAGTCCGGCAATTGTTTCGATGCTCTCATCGGTGACTTTTGAACTGACTAAATTCAGGTAAGTCAGGTAGGGCATCTTGCTCAAGTTTTTTATGCCTCTGTCGGAAACCGCGGTGTCTTTTAAATTGAGCCATGTCAGGTTGTTGAATTTTTTAACCTCACCCAAAACACTGTCTGTAACCGATGTTCGCGAAAGGTCTAGGTGAGAAATGTTGTTCTTGATTCCCGATAGTGCTCCGATGGCATCATCCTTTATCAAAGTGGGACCGGATGAGAATTCAGCCCGTACCATCGAATGCCTTACTGAAATCAGTGACACCAAGGCACCTGATTTTTGGGCAGCTTCCATTTGTGGTTTTGATGGTGCGTTCAACCTTTTGGACAATTTGTCAATTATGGACTCCTTCTTGTCACTCGAATCCAATGCGACAACATCTTCTTTTTCCGGTGGAGCAAATGTATCGGAGGGATTTTCCTTGGCACCTTCAAGGATCCATTGCTTGAGCATATTAATTTCATCTTCCGTCAGCGGATCACCTTTGGGCGGCATGATCTCAGGGTCGTCCGAGTCCAAGGTAATAACGGCAATCAACGTACTCTCATCCGGGTTTCCTTTCTCGAGAATGGTTCCATCCAAGTTGCCTTTGATAATCCATTCGTAGGTATCTAGGCGAAGTCCTGCTTTCGGGTGAATGGTTCTGCCGTTTTTTACGTAAGGTTCACTATGGCAATCTAGGCACCTTTCCTCCAAGAGCGGGAAAACATGATCATGAAAACTGATTCCTTTGCTCATATCGGCTACACCGCCACCCGATGAGGGCTTTGCACCCTCCTCAATCCATCTTTTGATTGCGTTTATCTGCTCGGGAGACAGTGGACCTCCTTTGGGCGGCATAAACATGTCCTCTTCCTCATCCAGAGTAATTACTTCATAGAGATAGCTTTCGTCCGGTTTGCCGGCTTCAACAACCGTACCGTCCAAATTCCCTTTCATCACCGAATTGTAATTGTCCAGTTCAAGACCTGCTTTTGGGTGAATGGTTCTGCCGTTTTTGTCGTAAGGGGCTTTGTGGCAACTTTGGCAACTTTCAACCATAATGGGAAGTATGTGTTTGTCGAAATCGACCGGTTCGTCCGGTCCAGGCAAGGAGGCTATTTGTTCTGCTTCAACGGCCATACTTGGATCTTGGCCCAAATTGATCGGCTTGTAGGCGAAAAAGGAGCCAGGTCTGAATTGAGGCTTCGGCGGTGATGAAGGCTTGGGTGCAGTATCATTTTTTACCGAGGTAGAACTTGATTCTGATTTCTCAGCCGATGGGGCAGGGGACTGGCCTTCTTTCGCGTTTATTTTACGCGGGTCCCCTTTGGGTAGCTTGGGGGCAATTTGGATGAGATACTTTTGGTCTTCGGGCGAAACCTTATTGAAGGGGATGGCAAATAAGCTGCCGTTCCTACCCTGAACATAAAAAGTACGGCCTTCGTAGCTTAAAACACGACCTACGAAGGGTTGTCCGGTGTCCGTTTTGAAGGTACGGAAAGCATTCTGCCCCCAAGAGGGGAGCAGACAAAAAAGGAGCAAGATACAAATTCCAACCCAACGGGCCGCCATTTTCAAAAAGCCGATCAGGCTAAAATGTCGAAAAGGGGCTTTCCGTCGTGGGCGACTGTAAAAGGCCTTCCCGATGGTGAGTATTGCACGTCGTTCAGAGGGAGCCCCAATGCATGGGCGATTGTGGCATTCAGGGATGCTGGGTCAACGAACTTACCTTCTTCCGGGTTACGTCCGACCTTGTCCATTTTGCCAAAAACCGTACCTCCCTTGATTCCGCCACCTGCCAAGAAAGCAGTGAAACCATAGGGCCAGTGATCGCGGCCGTCGCGAGGATTGATTTTCGGGGTGCGTCCGAATTCCGAAGTGAGAACGACCATCGTTTCCTTCAGCAATCCACGGAATTCAAGGTCGAGCAACAAGGCACTGAGGGCCTTGTCGATGTCCATGCAATTAGTTGCTACGGACTCAAAGTTGTTGTCGTGCGTGTCCCAACCGCCACGGCTCACCTCTACATAACGAACTTGGTTTTCAATTAACCTTCGAGCAAGGAGGCAACCTTGTCCAAAATTCGACGAACCGTAAAGTTCGTGCATTTGCTGAGGTTCCTTGGTGATGTCGAAGGCTTTCAGGTCCTCACTCTTCATCAACTTGATGGCGTCCTTGTAAAGATCGGAATAGGCACGAACCTG
>JAURNO010000220.1 GCA_030830145.1 Verrucomicrobiota bacterium | reverse complement strand
TTGCCTGCAGGCCCTCGCTCGGGACCAAGTATCGAATATTGCCAACCGTGGACGATTTTCTGGAAACCGAGGACCAAGCGGACGGCTCGACAACCCTTGGCGAACGCCCCGATGCCATGGAACGTTTGGCCAAGCTTCAAGAAGAAGAGATCCTCGATGATCCGGTCGGCAAACCACTTGAGACTCTTCTCGAAGTAAATGACTTAGGAGTGCGTTTTCACTCGGGAGGAGGCTTTCTCGGCAAGCCACCGGAAACGGTCATTGCCGTGGACAAGGTCAACCTTACCATTCCCAAGGGAAAGACCCTCGGTCTGGTGGGTGAGTCCGGTTGCGGAAAGACCACGCTCGGACGGGCGATCCTCCGCCTCCAGCAAACATGCAAAGGTTCCATTCAGTATGACGGAAAGGAGCTGATCGGCCTAAGCCAAGCCGACATGCTCGAATACCGAAAACGCATGCAGATTATTTTCCAAGATCCTTATGCCTCGCTCAATCCGCGGCAAACCATCGAACAAACACTCATCGAGCCACTACTCGTCCACAAGATCGGAGCGAACCGCGGGCAACGGCGCGACCGAGTGGTTTCACTTCTCGAGGAAGTCGGGCTTGGGGCCGAGTTTCTCTTACGCTACCCGCATGAATTCTCCGGAGGACAAAGGCAACGTATCAGCGTAGCGCGGGCTTTGGCCGTTGAACCAGAGTTCGTTGTCTGCGACGAGTGCGTATCGGCAATGGACGTATCGGTGCAGGCTCAAGTCCTCAACCTGCTAAGAGAACTTCAAGACAAACGCAACCTGACCTACTTGTTTATCTCTCACGACCTAAGCGTCGTGAAGTTCATGTCGGACGACATCGCCGTTATGAAGCAGGGACGAATCGAAGAGTTTGGCAAGGCCAATGAGGTTTACGAAAACCCCCAATCCGACTATACGCGGGAACTGCTTGAGGCCGTTCCCCGGGCCGATTTTTAAGAAACCGCAGGAAAGAGAGTTTCAGCTCTTTGCATGGAGACCCAACCTCTCCGCGGAAAAAAGGAATTGCTGGGCCAAACCCGCATGTTTTCCATAATGCTTGATCGCAAAGTGAGCTTGCTGCTGATTGCTCCAACCACTCAAGGAATAGCGTACTTCCAGGGTCTTTGAAATCCATGTGTCGATAGGAAAAGCCTCAGTTCGAGCAGCTCCGAACAACAGGCAACAGTCGGCAATCTTTGGCCCGACTCCAGGTAAATTCAAGAGCATCGCTCGAGCCTCTTCGTAGGGCCGCTTGACAATATCAGTAAGCAGAGAAGGTTTATTGGCAAGTTGTCCAGCAACCGCTTGCACGTATTTGGCTCGATAACCCATTTTCAAAGCCCGTAGTTCGGTTTCAGAAATTTGGGCGAGCTTTTCCCATCCAGGAAAACTCCACAGGCCAAGCTCGAGAGGCTCACCATATTTTTCTGAAACCAGTTCCTTCATCTCCTTAATCTGAGGAATGCTTTTCACGGAACTAAGAAGAAACACGAAAAGCACCTCATCCATAGGTTGACGTAAAATGCGAAGACCGGGAAGTTTCTTCATGCAGGTGGTCAAAACCGGGTCACTGCGCCATGGCAATGAGTCGACCGCTTCCGTAAAACTCGGGTCAAGCCACAGGTAATTACGTAATTCTTTTTCGCTCCAAGGAGATTGTTTTCCGGTTCTCCACTGCAACTTGTTTTCCGTCAAACTAAGCTCGACGATGGATTTCCCAATGACTCCTTTCCAGGAAGATTCAGAAAGTGCGGTCCATGAAAAAGACTGGCCGCCGAGGAGGGTTTCCTCCAATCCCAAACGGCTCATCGGTTGATCAAGGACCAATGGCTTCCACTCCGTCAAATGAGAAAGACCCGAGGTTATTTTTCGTGCCCCCAAAGGAAGCTTTGCTTTGCTACAAGAAGTTTTCCGTTTTTGTCCTGCAATTCAATTCGCCACGCCAAGGGCTTGATCTCCGGCGAATCCCAATCGTCTCCGGTTATGCCGAGCAAAACTTCGCTCCTTTTGTTGGTCTTGCGAGGTATTTCGAACTTGTAAAGTTTCGCTTCCGGATAGTCGGATCGTATTACTCGGATAAGAACACTTGAGTTTGCCGGGATCGTTAGGAGGGGTTGGCTGAATTCCAAAACGAAATAAAGACCGGCTCTACCCTCGTCCGTTCGTACGACAACCTGTTTCCCGAAATATTCTTTTCCAGTGAAATACTCGGGGACACGCAAAAAGTCCTTGGCCGTCCAATAGACCTCGTTGACCGAAGTAATTTGAGTTTCGGGAAAAAGAGAAGGAGTAAGGCCCAGCAGAAGACCGGCAGTCAAAAGTTTGCGAACTTTCTTCACTGGCCAAAGGAAAAGGAGTTACTTTTCCTCGGTCTCCTCGGTCGAGTCAGCTTTTGATTCTTCAGGCTCGGTCACTTCCTCAGCCTTTGGATCTTCAGCATCTTCCTTTGCGTCTTCGGACGCTTCCTCCTGAGGTGCTTCCGTTTCCTCGGCATTAGCCTCTTCAGAAACTTTTTCTGTTACCTCCGGTGATTCGGCTTTAGGCTCTTCCGTATGCTCGGTCTTCGTTTCTTCAACGATTTCCTCAGTTGGCTCGGGACCAAGCACGTCTTCCGCACTTGCCTTCTCGGCAACTGGATCCGGTTTCTTTTCAGCCGGTGCCTTTTTGGCGGCCGGCTTGCGTGCGGAACGAGTGGACGAAGAAGGTTTGGAAGCTTTCTTTGCCTTGGGGTTAGCTTGGCTCAAGGCAGCCTTTCGACGTGCCATATAGGCGGAACGACGACGGCGCTTGATCAGTTTATTGTATTGTTTACCCATGAGTTAAAGGAAGTTGAATATAGAAAAAATAAAAAGGTTACAATACGAATTGATCACGCAATATCGACGGGTCTTCCCGTTTTAGCAGACTCATAGGTCGCATCAATAATCTTCATCAAAGCCAAAGCTTGGTCCGGCGTGTTAAGAGGATCTTCTTCCCCGTTGATCGAACGAACAAAATTTTCGGCGGAACGAATTCTACCCATGTCTTCGTTTGGTTCAGTCACAATGGAACGGTTAACCGACCGTCCGTGTTCCTGGACATACAGTTCGCAATCATCAATTGCAGTTTCATCCAACCCGTCGGATCCGAAAAGGCGACGGATCATCCCCCCCGCCTTTCTTCCCTGAAAGGTAACCGAAACCTCCTCGCGTTTGTTCATCTCCGCCCAGGAAACCTGGAAATTCAAAACCTGACCTGTTTGGAAGCGGACGAAACCATGAGCTGCACTTTCGACATCTGTAACGCCATCAGCGACATCTGGTATTCCCCAAGGCCCCTTGAAGTTTTTGTCTTGGATGAAATCGTCGAAAGTTTGGGCAAGCACACAAGATGGCACAGGATAATCCATATAATACAAGGCAAGATCAACCATGTGTAAAAGATCAATCAATGGACCACCCCCGGACAATTCCTTGTTGGTAAACCATCCTCCGAATCCTGGAATTCCTGTACGGCGGATCCATTTGGCCTGAGCTGAATTGATTGCTCCGACTTCACCCGCATCAATGTATTTCCTGAGGGCATAGGATTCGGGGCGCGCTCTGTTGTTGAAATTGAACATCAGGGTTTTGCCGGCATTTTCGGCAGCCTCCTTCATCTGTTTGACCTCAGCGGCATTGAGAGCAGGAGGTTTTTCGCAAAAAACATGTTTGCCGGCCTGCAAGGCTTGAAGAGCCAAAGGACGATGTGTTCGATTCGGAGTAATGATACTCACCGCGTCCAAATCCTTCAATTCCTCAAGCATCTTTTGAGAATCCGCAAAAACGTTGGGCGCCCCGTAAACCTTCGCCGCCTCATGGGCCGCCTCCTGATTCATATCGCAGATGGCATGCAACTCGGCGCCAGCCGCTTTGAAACCTGCGGCATGGTATTGAAGCATACCTCCCGCGCCTATTATTCCGATTTTTTTGGCCATGATCTTTTACTCTATTGTATTACTTCGGAATGGCGGGAAACTTGACCCACTTTTCCTTGGATTTCGAACTCTTGACAACGGTCTCGATGAAAGCCATCCCGATTATGCCGTCCCGAATATCCGGGAAGTCGTAACCGGACTTGCGGGGAAATTTTCCTGCCCTCTCGTCTCTAATGGCAACGGCTGCGGCATTGTAAACGTTTGCGAAAGCCTCGATGAATCCTTCGGGGTGGCCGAAGGGGATTCGGGTGTTGTCGGCCGCCGCACCGGTAACATAATCATTGCCACGGCGGTAGATTTGCCTTGGTGAACGGGCATCCTTGACAATCAAATCGTTGGGCTCCTCTTGATGCCACTCCAACGATTTCTTGGTCCCGTACACACGGATGTTAAGATCATTCTCGTCTCCATTGGAAACCTGGGATGCATAAATGATTCCACGGGTTCCACCCTTGAAGCGGACCAAGACATTACCATCGTCATCCAAAGTGCGACCGGGGATATTGACCGAAAGGTCGGCACACAAACGATCGATTTCCAAACCAGTAATGTAGTGGACTAGGTTCTCCGCATGTGTGCCGATGTCTCCCATGCAATTGGAAATTCCTGCGATCTTGGGGTCCGCACGCCAATTTGCGATAGCCTTGTCCTCGCCGGTCAATGCAGTAATGGCATAGCCTTGAGGATACTCGCAAACGACTTTAATCAGCTTGCCCAACTCTCCCTTTCGAATCATCTGACGGGCAAGTTTGACCATTGGATACCCCGTGTAATTATGAGTGAGAGCGAAAACTTTCTTCGACTTGTTGATGATCTTGCGAAGCTCTCTGGCTTGCTCCAGGTCAAGGGTAACGGGCTTGTCGCAGATGACGTTTATGCCAGCTTCCAAAAAGGTCTTTGCTACCTCGAAATGAAGGTAGTTCTGAACCACGATGGTAACGAAATCAATGCGTTCGTTTTCAGGAAGCTCGCTTTCTTTTTTCGCCATCTCCTGGTAAGATCCGTACACCCGAGAAGGCTTCAAATAGAAGTCCTTGCCGGACAAAGCGGACTTCTTGGGGTCAGACGAGAAGGCGCCGGCAACCAATTCGATTTCTCCATCCAATGCGGCGGCTCGGCGGTGAACGCCTCCAATGAAGGCCCCTCTTCCGCCTCCCACCATTCCCATGCGTAACTTTCGTTTCATATCTTACTTATATTTCTGTTCTTTGTGAGTGTTGGCCGACCGGAGCGACGGCTACTGGTTTTCCTTGTCGAAGGCCGAATCAAAGGCAATTTCGTTTGGCTTGAAATCAAGCTCCCGAATATAGTCACAAGATTCCTCGGCACCATGAAAACGGTCCATCCGACTGTCCTCCCACTCGATGGACAGGGGTCCGGCGTATCCGATGTCGTTCAAGGCAACGATAATTTCCTCGAAATCGACATCGCCCCGCCCTACCGAACGAAAGTCCCAATGTCTTCTTGGGTCGGCAAAAGTCGTGTGTCCACCAAATACTCCTACCGTTCCGTCTCCATGCCCCCACCAGGCGTCCTTCATGTGTGCATGATAGATGCGGTCGGAAAAAGTACGAATGAACTTAACATAATCAACGCCCTGGTAGCCCAAGTGCGAAGGGTCATAGTTAAAACCAAAACGCTTGTGGTTTTTGACTGCGCTCAAAGCACGCTCCGCACTGGCTATATCAAAGGCAATCTCAGTCGGGTGGACCTCGAGAGCAAAGTTGACGTTCTGTTTGTCGAAAGCCTCGAGTATCGGACCAAATCGCTTGGCAAAGTCTTGAAACCCTTTTTCCCAGTAAGCTTGGTCGGTCGGGGGAAAAGCATAAATCGAATGCCAAATGCTCGATCCCGTAAATCCATTTACCACGGCGGGAAAATCATCTTTTTTGCCGCGGCCCGGTTTGGCATCTATGAAATTACGGCATGCCTTTGCGGTTTTGGCCAATTTCTTGGCTGCCCTCCTGCGAACTTTTTCCGGATCTCCTTCCCCCCAGACATCGGGAGGCAGGATGGATTTGTGGCGCTCGTCGATCAGATCGCAAACCGCTTGTCCGACCAGATGACTGGATATGGCAAAGCAGGTGAGTCCGTTATCGGAGAGAATTTCCCATCTTTCCTGACAGTATTTTTTGGAGACTGCCGCCTTGTCCACGTCGAAATGGTCTCCCCAGCAGGCAAGTTCCAGGCCGTCGTAGCCCATTTCTGCAGCTTTCTCAGCTAAATTTGGAAAGGATAAGTCGGCCCATTGGCCGGTAAACAAAGTCACGGGGCGTGGCATAACAATTTGAATTAGGGGTTAGCGGTGTGGGGGGATTAATGAAAGGACAAGACTCTTGAAAGAAACACTCATCGGGGCAATCCCATTTTTCGGATTGATCCAAGTTGCCCCGACTAATCGGAAACAAGAATTTTACGGGCCGCCTCGAATCCAATTGAAAAAGAAGGTTTTCCGTCGATTCTCAATTCCATGGCATTCGCAACTTCCTCGCGTGAAAGGATCCTAATTTTATTTCCCGGAACAACATGTCGGATTCTTGCGAACTTGAGAAAATTCTTTTCCTGGTCGTCTATCGAATCAATTGTAACGGACATACCTTCCTTGCAGTCGAGCAAGGAGCGGCTTATGTGTTTTTGAATGATTCCTCCCTTGGTCGGTATGGGATGACCATGAGGATCATGCCTCGGGCGCCCAAGAAATTCGTCGAGGCGTTCCAGGACTTTTTCCGAAATCGCGTGCTCCAACTCTTCCGCCTCATCGTGAATCTCACTCCAGTCCAAACCCAAAGTTTCGACTAAAAAAGTTTCCAGCAAACGATGTCGGCGAAGAATGTTCATTCCCAGTTTTCTCCCCGAAGCAGTAAGTTTGACGCCTTTGCGGGACTTGTAGGTCAACCATCCTTCCTTCTCCAAATTCTTGACCATCGAGGTAGCGGTTCCCGGGGTTACTCCCAGAGCTTCCGAAATCAGCCCCATGGCTACCTCTCTGTTGTCTCGATCAAGCGAGATGGACAGGATTTGTTTTAGATAGTTCTCGACCGTAGAGCTCGGCATAGGGCAAAAGAATCCCCTTTTTGACGGATTGACTCAAGGGAAAACTTGCGCCACACTTTGATTAATCAAAATGTATTCTTTCACAGCCCTTACTAAGAACTTTCTCAAGCCAAGTTTATTTTCTTCGAAACTTTTCTGCTCCATTGTCACACTGGCAATAGGCGGGTGTTCGGACAAATCGATCGAAGAAAAAGAGGCACCGTTGGTAGTCGTGACAACTACCCATTTGTCCGATTTGGTTCACTCGCTCGCCGGTGACGGCGTTGAAATACTTTCCCTTATGGGTCCCGGAGTTGATCCCCACTTGTACAAACCAACATCCCGCGATTTGAGTTCCCTTGCCAACGCCGACTTGATTGTTTTCCATGGGATGATGCTCGAAGGGCGTATGGGACAAGCCCTCGAACAGGCAGACAAGAAGGGAATCCAATCCATTGCGGCAACCTCCGAAATCCCGAATTCACTCGTCCTTTCGGATGGCAATGAAGAAAACGACGGTCACGTTGATCCGCACGTATGGTTCTCTCCGCGAATATGGTCTCTTTGCGTCAAAACCGTGATGAAAAAATTGATCGAACTTGATCCCAAATCGGAATCGCAGATCAGAGAGAAGGCAAAGGAATTGCTTCAGGAAATTGAGCTGATCAATAATTGGTCCCTCGCCCAAGTGGCCCGAATCCCCAAGGAGCGTCGAAAACTGGTCACCAGTCACGATGCCTTTCGTTACTTGGGCAAAGACCTGGGTTTGAAAGTGATTGGACTGCAGGGAATGTCGACAAAGATTGAAGCTGGGTTGGCCGACCGGGTGAACCTGGTTGATTTCATTAAGAATCAGAATATCCCAGCCATCTTCGTGGAGTCCAGCGTTAACCCCGCGGCGATGCATGAAATCGCAAAAGAGAGCAGTGTCTTCATCGGCGGGGAATTATTTTCCGATGCTCTGGGTCCCCCCGGCGAATCGGTCGTTGGACCCAATGGCCAAATTTTTGGGTTGGATAGTTGGGGAGGCATGATGGTCCATAACGTAACGACCATCGTGGAAGCGCTCGGCAAAACGGATTAGCCATGAACCCGTCCGATTCCAAGCCCTTGGAAATCCACGACTTGACCGTTGCCTACCAACGCAAGCCAGTTTTGTACGGAGTAGACTTGGAAGTTTCCGAAGGAACCCTAACGGGAATAATAGGACCGAACGGGGCGGGGAAATCAACTTTGATCAAGACCATAATGGGGATGGTTCCATCCAATGGAGGGTGGGTAAAGATTTTCGGAAAAACCGTCCAAAAGTCCTATGCCCGCGTAGGCTACGTCCCGCAAAGAGAATCAGTGGACTGGGATTTCCCGGTGTCGGTCCTCGATGTCGTACTGATGGGCAGGTATGGGCACGTGGGATGGCTGAAGCGGGTAGGAAAAAAAGATCGAATTATTGCCGGCGAATGCCTTGAGAAAGTCAATATGCTCCCCTTCGCAGATCGCCAGATCGGAAAACTTTCGGGGGGTCAGCAGCAGAGGGTTTTTCTCGCTCGGGCTCTTGCCCAGGAAAGTGACCTTTACCTAATGGACGAACCCCTGGCAGGAGTGGACGCCGTGACCGAAAAGGCGATCATTGAGCTTTTACGCGAACTAAAGAATCAAGGAAAAACATTGCTTGTGGTGCATCATGACTTATCCACGGCAAAGGCCTACTTTGACCAGTTGATCCTGCTTAACATGCGCTTGATTGCCAGTGGAGAAGCTGAAAAGACCTTCACCCGCGATCTTCTTCAAAAAACCTACGGTGGAAGACTTACGATCTTTACCGAAGTCGCCGATCAATCTGCTGGTGTCAGGGAATACGAGAAGGAAACCGAGTCGTCCTGATTGGAAAATGAATGGAACTATCCATTTCAAAAAATCCATGAGAAGGAATATCCAAATCAAACGGATTGGAATGGCTTGGGCCATTTTATCCCTATTCATCTTCCCCCTCCATGGTGAGCAAATCAGCGCCCCAAGTGACTCCTTGCTCGAAAGAGGTTATCGGTTCCTCACCTTGTCGGACGAATCCGTGCGAATGGTTCTCCTGGGCACGGTTCTCATGGGGTTGAGTTGTGGTATCATGGGTAGTCTTATTGTGACGCGCCGGCTTTCCCTTTTCGGAGACACGCTCTCCCATGCCGTGCTCCCCGGAGTGGCCGTCGGCTTTCTGTGGAGCCACTCGAAGGATTCATGGGCCATTCTAGCGGGAGCGACATTGGCCGGTTTTTTGGGGGTTGCTCTTATCTCGCTTCTCAAGAAAACGAGCCGTATCAGGCAAGACAGTGCACTCGGTCTGGTACTTTCGGGATTTTACGCTTTGGGGATTTGTATGCTTACGAGAATCCAAAAGATGGAGTTTGGTAACCAATCGGGCATCGACAAATATCTCTTTGGGCAAGTCGTCGGTCTATCATCCACGGATTTATGGACCATGGCTTTTTCCTTTTTATTGATTTTGGCCCTCAGCATTTTTCTGTACAAAGAAATGTTGGTGGCGGGGTTTGATTCGGAATACGCCCGGTCCATCGGACTACCCGTTGATTTCCTCCAATATCTACTTTGGTTGCTCCTTGCCTTTGCCGTCATAACTTCACTGCAGATTGTCGGCGTAGTCCTCGTTTCCGCTCTCCTGGTCATCCCGGCGGCCACGGCAACCCTGATCACGGACAGAATGCGTCCCATCTTGATATGGTCCGGGCTGCTCGGATGCATGGCTGCAGCCACCGGGGCCTTTGTGTCGTTTCTTGGCAGCCAACTTCCAACCGGTCCCATAATCGTTTTGGTTTCAGCTTCTTTTTTTCTGTCCGTTCTTTTTTTCCATCCCCGCAACGGTCTCTTGTTCAAGTGGTTTTCTTCCCGCAACAGAAACCACAGAATTGCTTTGGAAAACACCTTGAAAGCGGTTTACCAGGAGCTCGAATCGATCGATTTCCAAAAGGAGTCGGTTTCGGTCGGTCAACTAGCGAAGCGAAGAAGAGCCAGCATGCCCCAAGCTCATCGGGAAGTAAGCGCTTTGGTCGAGAAACAATATGCCACGCTTCATGCCGACCAAAGCGATAGCCCCGCTTCACCTAAACCCGTCCTGATCTCCTTGACCCCAAAAGGTTGGGGAACTGCCTGCAGAATCGTAAGGAATCACCGGCTATGGGAATTGTACCTGACCAACGAGGCTCGATATGCCCCGGACCACGTGCATGAC
>JAURNO010000219.1 GCA_030830145.1 Verrucomicrobiota bacterium | reverse complement strand
GCCAATTTGACCGGGGCCGATTTCACCGGAGCGACCAACTTCAACCCCGACGCTCATGCCGGAGCCGTCTTCTCGGGGACAACGCTTCCCGACGGAACGATCCGCAACTGATCCCGAACTTACCCTCAAGTCCATGCCCGGTAAGAAGAGCAGATTCTCCATCGCAGTCACCTGCTTGGCTTGGCTTGCCCTCGCCTCCCAAGCCAAGGGAGAAATCACGGTAGCGTACAGTCAAGTCGGTGCTTCTTTCCAGGCCGCCGATGCCAACGGAATCGGATGGGCTTCTATGGGAGAAAGCCTTCAACCCGGCGAACCGCCGACCTCCATCCGATTGGCCCAGCGGGTTCAGATGGGATTCCCGCTGACCGGTTGGGAGTCCGAATACGCAAAGACCTCCTGGAAATTTTCTCCCTGGTTCGGAACCTACGAACCAACCTCCGCCCCCTGGGTCTATCATTCGTCCCTCGGTTGGGTCTATATGCATCAGGCCGACCTCGAATCGATTTGGCTTTGGAAGGATGAATTGGGTTGGGTTTGGACCAACCAGGACCTCTTCCCTTACCTCTATCAAAACATGCCCACGGCTTGGCTGACCCTCAAGCCGGACTCTGCGAGACCGGCCCTTCTTTACGACTTCCCCAACAAGACGTGGTTCGAACTCGGAGTCACGCCGGTCAACGTCGCCGTCGAAATCTCTCCCGCTGCCAGCGGAAGAATCGACGGCTTGCGCGAAGTCGCCAAGGGGGAGAACCTAGCCCTTTTCGCCCGCCCCGAAAAAGGCTATGTCTTCTCGGGTTGGAGCGGTTCCCTGTCGAGCAAGGACAACCCCCTTTTCATCAATCAGGCCACTTCCGACCTTTCCCTCAAAGCAACCTTCGTAACCGTGAGAAGTTTTCTTGGCTCTTCCGAATTCGACACCGCCCTTTCCGGATTGTCCTCCGATGCTTTACGGGAAAAAGCCACCCTGGAGCTCGCCTTCTTCGGCCACTCTTCCCTCCTCTCCATGGGCCCTGGGGAGGCCGCTTTCGACCCCGCCCTGGCTTCTTTACTCCAAGCCGTGGGAGAAAATGCGCAAACCCAACCGTCCAACCACTTTGCAGAGAATTCGGCCACCCTCACCCACCCTTGCGCTCCCTGGACCGAAGGGTCGGAAACCACCGCTTACCTCGAAGGCGCAACCCGAGGAACGGTCACCATCAAGGCAACCGCAATCGAAAAGGTGGGAGGCGTATCCTGCCTCAAGCTCGAGCTTGTCCATCCCGACGGTTCGGTCGAGTCACGCTGGCTTGCCGAAGACATCCGAAAGAACGTCTGGCTGGTCCGTTCGTCCATTCCCGGCAAGGCGGACAGCCAACCTTTCGTTCTTTTGCCGGCCGAATTGAAAGACGGTTGGAAAAGTTGGTCTCTGCTCTCCCTCGTCCCTGATTATTATTCGATCATTGCGGGCTACCCGAAATCGGTCTATGCACAGGGAGTCGGCTCTTTCGACAATTGCGTCGACACTTTGATCTACAGGGATCCTCACTTTCAAAACGAATACTACGCGTCGGGCAAAGGTCTGATCAAGATTCAAGCACCGTAAACACTGATGCAACCATGAACAACGATAACCGAAGAACCTCCTTTTTACTCAAAGCTCTTCGTTCGATGGCTTTTCCTTTTCTCCTTGTCTGGCTTGCCGAAGCCGGGTTTGCCCAAGAAAAAGAAAACGGCCAACCGGCAAAGAACGATTTGGCCGAGGTCGAACGATCCGACTCTTCCGAAGCTCAACCCGCCGCTAACGAACCAGTCGTCGAAGCAATCGCAAAGCCAACTCCCAAAAGGTGGAGCGAGTGGAACCGTGGAGCAACCGTAGACACAGACTCTCCGCCCGCCGTAAAACCAGCCGAGAAGCCTCTTCTTGGCTCCTATTACATGGCCTTCCGTCCCAACTTGCACGTCGCCCAAGACATCGACCTGAAGGGAATTCCAGCGGGAAGCGGAGAAATCGAAACGGAAACGGGTATCGGAATTGGATTCGAATTGGGCCGTTACCTCGATGACTGGGAAATGCTCTTGTCGGTCGGGTACGACCGTACCCCCTTGGGCAACCTGAACTTGCTTGGCACTCATTATCAGGGGGATGGATCGGTTTCCGCCTACCACTTCATGGTGGGAGGAGCGCGGCGCTTCAACTTGGGTGACAAATACATCTTGCGCGGATCGGTTCTTTTGGGAATGGCCAACCGGCACGACCATTACAAAATCTCCGCTCTCGCCCCCTACAGCCTGGAAGAAGAAGGCATGCAACCCACCGCTTCCCTTGAAATGCTCTTTGACTATAAGGTATCGGAAACCCTGACCCTCTCCGGCGGATACGGCTTGAGGTTTTTAGGCAATGCCGACCGTTTTTCCAACCTCGTCGCCCACTCCATCGAGCTGGGCGGAGTGTGGAACCTGTAGTAAGGCCTCAGACCAGGGCCATGGTGCGGTTGGGACCGCCCGAGGCTCCCTTGATCGAAGGTTGACCAACCACGATGGTGGCCCCTTTGGTCGGGACATCGTCCAAGTTGTTCAAGTTTTCCAACCCCCAGCGCTCGTCCCCCAGCCAACGGTAGTGCACGTCGCTTTCGGGGGAATGCTGGTTGTCGAAAGAAAAGGTATCCACGCCCAAGGCAATCACTTCGCGTTCCTCCATGAGGTATTCGACCGCATCGATGTGAAAAGCCGGTTGACGGTGCTTGCCGTTTGCGTCCAAGCTCTTGTATTTGGGTTTGCCAACGTGCTTGGCCCATCCGCTGTTCATGGCCACGCAGGCTCGCTCGGGTATGGGCCCGTGCTCATCTTCCCAAGACCGGACGTCCTCGATATTGAGCAAGGCGAGGGAGTCTTTCGCCGCCCGGGCCTTGATGTCGATCACGACCAAGGGAAGAACCAAATCCTCCACCGGAATCTCGTCCACGGTGCTCCCTTCGGAAAAGTGCGAAGGGGCGTCCATGTGCGTACCGACATGCTCCCAATAGGTGATCTGGTTTAAATTTACCTTGTCGGGCTCCCATTCGAAGACCGGCTTGACCTCCACGACGGCAGGAGGCACGAAGGTTCGATTGCCCCGGGTGGTCACTTCCTCCCCTTCGCTAAACCAAGCGGGAAAGTCCGGGTGCAGGGTGTGACTCAAGTCGACCACCCGGGAAAAAGAGACCTGTTCGACCGGCTTGGACGACCAGCGTTTTTTCTTAGGGGCAGGCTTGGCGGTATTCTTGGGAGAAGCCGATTTCTTCGATGAAACGGCGGCGGGCAGGCAACCGGCGGAGGCAACGGATGCGGCACCCCCGAGAGCGGCCAAGGCATTGCGCCGGCTGATGCGTTTCTTGACTTGTTCGATGAGGGCGGGCGAGCACATGATGAATTCTTTGGTTCGGCGGTTTTGGCGATGAGGGACATTTTCATACAAAAAAAGAACAAGTGGGGACGCAAGCCCAAGAAACGCCTCCCACCCTCTTCAAAAAAAATCAGCGAGCCAAGTAATCTCGGGTTGTCCGCTAAGTTAAAAAATGATAACAGAATAACACACCAACGAGATGTTCACCTTATCCGACCATAAGCCGAATCAGACCTGTGCAGGGTTAGGCCGTCGTGACTTTTTAAAGGCGGGCACTCTCGGTGGATTGGGCTTGGGCAGCCTGACGCTCCCCGGTCTCCTCGAAGCCAAGGCCAAGGCCGTGGCCCAGGGCAAACCCATGCGCAACAAGTCGGTCGTCCTTCTCTTTTTGCAAGGCGGTCCTCCCCACATCGAATTTTTCGACCCCAAAATGTCCGCCCCTTCGGAATACCGCAGCATCAACGGGGAAATCCCCACCACCATTCCCGGGCTCACTTTCGGTTCGACCTTTCCCAAGCTGGCCAAGATGACGGACAAGCTGGCCGTCGTTCGTTCCTACCAGTCAAGAAACGCCGGGCACACCTATTTGAAAGTCACCAGCGGAGGCAACCCCATGAAGGCCGCCACAAGCGCGGTCGCCACCCGGGTTGGAGGCGCCTTCGACAAGAAATCGGGCATGCCCAACAATTGCCTAGTCCTCCCCGAGGCCATCGACGAGAACCTCAAGCTCGGGAGCAATTTTGAGACCGGGGCCCTCCCCGGCCTGACTGATCCGGGAACCCTCGGGTCG
>JAURNO010000218.1 GCA_030830145.1 Verrucomicrobiota bacterium | reverse complement strand
CGGGGGAGAAGTTCTCCCGAATCATCGGTGAATTGTTTGCGCCATTCGAGGTAGTCGGACAAGACCTGCTCGAATTCATCCCGCGAGCTGATCCGAACGACGGCGCTGTTAAACGGTTTGACCGGACCGAAGCGCTTGGAGTACCAGGGCGCGACTTTGCGGAATTGGAGGGAACCGCGGTCCTCGCCAAAGACCTCGACCATCAAGTCGTAGTGGCGTCGGAGTACGCGGATGCGTTCTTCGAAGCTGGGCTCGGGGGGAAGTTCTCCAGTTTCGAGAAAGTTTTGGGTATGGAGGAAAATCCACGGGTTGTAAAAAGCTCCCCGCCCGGCGGAAACCCCGTCGCATCCGGTCCGTTCGATCATGTGCTTGGCGGCCTCAGGGGTGGTGACGTCTCCATTGCCGATCACTGGAATGGTTTTCACGGCTTGTGCAACCTTGCGAATACCCTCGAGGTTGACCACCCCATCGAATCCCTGAGCCCGGGTCCGCCCATGTACAAATACGGCAGTGACCCCCGCATCCTCCAAGGCCTTGGCCAAGTCGGGAGCGGTGAGGTTTTGATCGTCCCAGCCAAGGCGCATCTTGGCGGTGATCGGAATGTCGACGGCTTCCACCATGGCCCGGATCAGTTCCTGAGTCTTGGGGAGTTCGTTCATCATGCTGGCTCCGCCCCCAGTCTTTGTGACCTTGGGCACGGGGCATCCCATGTTGACGTCGATTGAATCGATTCCCTTTTCCGCAAGCAGGATGGTGGCGTCGCGCATTTCCTCCTTCACGCCTCCGAATAACTGGACCGAGAGGGGGCTGTCCTTTCCGTTGGTCTCGATGAGTTTGAGTGCCTTGGGGTTGTTCTCAAGAAGCGAGCGGGCATTGACAAGATCGGTGGTGCAGAGGTCGACCCCGCCGATTTCCCGGATGACGAGACGGAAGGGCAGGTTGGTGTAGCCTGCCAGGGGGGAAAGAAACAGGTTGGACTTCAGCTTGAGTGGGCCCAGATCGAACATGGAACCCATTCATGAACCGAAAGGGAGTCTTTTTCAACCGGAGAAAAATTATCTGCTTTGAAAAGTTTCTGATTCGAGCGTTTCCATATTTGCATTTCGTTCCATATTTGGAACAATGAGATCCGTTAGAGAGCATTCATGAAACTGTCCAATATAATCAGCACGGTGGCCTTGGCTTGGGCCGGAGGCAGTCTAGCGTGGGTTCCTCTCACGGCCAAGTCCGGTGTGGCGGAGGATGAGAAGGGAACCGTCACCAGGAACTTGTTTTCAAGTCATTGCATCCAATGCCATGGCAAAGATGGAAAAGTCAAAGGCAAGGTTGATCTGCTGAAGTATTCTTCGGATGGTGATCTCCGGAATGATCCGGAACTTCTGCAAGCGGTCCTTGATGCCATAGACTTTGGTGAAATGCCTCCCGAGGACGAAAAGCAAATCCCGCTTCCAATCAGAGATTCGGCCCTCACTCATTTGCAGGCCTTGCTCAACGAATCAGTCGCAAAAGATCCCGTCTTTGCCAGCACACGCATACGCAGGATGAACCGTTTCCAATATGCCAACGCCGTTCAGGACTTGCTCAAGCTCAAGGTTTCCGTCTTTCCCCTTCCCGAGAAAATGATGCGGGACCGTTCGGGTTATTTTAACAAGGCGATCAGGGGCGGGATGCCGGACTCCCTGACCGTGAGCAGTCGGCCCTTGGGCAAGTCCGGCCTGATCGAGCCAAGGCTTTCCGGTGTCGGGCCTTTTCCTCAGGACTTGCGTGCCGAGCATGGTTATGACAACCAGGCCGATCATCTTTCTCTTTCTCCCCTGCTGATGGAAGCGTTTTTCCAGCTCAGCCGGACCATCGTGACTAGCTCCACCTTCGGTCCGAAAACGGTCGGTATCTGGAACGAGTTTTTTCAAGCCCCGTCCGAAAAGGAAAATGTCGAGAAGGTGCTTTCCGCCCGCTTGAAGCCTTTTCTCACTCGGGCATTCAGGCGGCCAGTGAAGAAAGAAACTCTGAAGCGCTACCGGTCCCACGCTCTCGGTTCGCTCAAGAAGGGAGCCACTTTCGAGGCGACTATGAAGGACGTGGTTTCCGCGGTTTTGGCGTCCCCCCGATTTCTCTACCTCTACGATTCCCTCGGAGAGCAAGAAGAGGCGTTGTCCGGGGAGGCTCTTTTGGCTTCGCGCCTGTCCTTTTTTCTTTGGGGGAGCTTGCCCGACGAAGAACTGCTCGAGCTTGCCCGAACCGGCCGGCTGTCCGATGCCAAGGTTTTGGACGGGCAACTGGACAGGATGCTTTCCGATCCAAAGCTGAAGAGATTTTGCGATAGTTTCCCGACCCAATGGCTCCAATTGGATCGAATTATTTCCGCGGTTCCCGATGAAAAAATTTATCCTGATTTCTATTACGCTGCGCCCAGTTACCGGACCACCATGGATATGATGATGGAGCCACTTCTGCTTTTCGAAACCGTTCTTTTGGAGGACCGTCCGGTGCTTGATTTCATTGATGCCAACTACACCTACCGCTCGGCTCGCTTGAGGAAATGGTTGGGAGAGGAACCCGGAGCCAAAATCGGCGGACCGGTCTCCATGCAATTCTTCAGGCAACCCTTGTCCGACCGGCGCCAGGGTGGGATGATCACCAACAGTGCCGTCATGACGATGACCTCCGGTCCCCACGAAACCAAGCCCATCACGCGGGGCGCCTGGTTGGCCGGTGTAATCTTCAACTCTCCTCCTCCTCCTCCTCCTGCCGACGTGCCTCCGCTCCCCAAGGTGGAAAAGGAAGACGAAGGGCTGACTTTACGCCAGCGTTTTTCCGACCACCGGGAACGGGCCGATTGCGCGGGTTGTCATGAGAAACTCGATCCTCTTGGGTTTGCCCTGGAGAATTTTGATCCGGTCGGGCGATGGCGCGATAAATACCATAATGGGCGTGATGTTGATTCGGGCGGAACGCTTTTCAGAACGCACAAATTTTCCAATGTTG
>JAURNO010000217.1 GCA_030830145.1 Verrucomicrobiota bacterium | reverse complement strand
AAGGCCGCGATCCGGTTGAGGCGGGTGATCGAATCCGGGCCGCCGGACTGAAGGTCGTATCCTTGTGCCGGGGCGGGTTCTATCCTGCCCTCGTGGAGAAAGACCGTGAGGAAGCGATTCAAGACAACAAGCGGGCCATCGAGGATGCCGCCGCCTTGGGGGCGCCTCTCGTGGTCCTGGTTTGCGGGGCGGTTCCCGGACAGTCCCTTTTTGAATCGCGCAAGCAGATCACCGATGGAATCGCCGCCACCTTGCCCCTCGCCGAATCGCTCGGGGTCAAACTGGCCATCGAGCCCTTGCACCCGATGTATGCGGACGACCGTTCCGCAATCAATTCCCTGGCCTCCGCCAATGACGTCTGTGACGAATTGAATCATCCGCTGGTGGGCATAGCCTACGACGTTTATCACCTTTGGTGGGATCCCGACTTGGAGGAACAAACCAAACGGACGGCTCAAGCGGATCGTTTGTTCGCCTATCATGCCTGCGATTGGATGACCCCGACCACCGATTTGTTGAACGACCGCGGTCTGATGGGGGAAGGCTGCATTGATTTGCGCGGGATTCGCGCCATGGTTGAGAAAAACGGATTCGACGGCATGATCGAAGTGGAAGTCTTCTCCAACCGTTGGTGGGAAAAGCCTACCAGTGAATTTTTACAAGCCATCAAACAATCTTATCTAGATCACACTTAATTATGAAAGAACACAAACTGGGAATCATTATGAACGGCGTCACCGGACGCATGGGAACCAATCAGCACCTGATCCGATCCATTTGCGCCATCCGTGACCAAGGGGGCGTGCAAGTCTCTCCTGACGAGATCATCACGGTCGATCCAATCCTGACGGGAAGAAACGAGAACAAGCTCAAGGCATTGGCTCAGAGAACCGGGGTCGAACGCTGGACCACGAACATAGACGAGGCTTTGGCTGATCCGAACAACCAAATCTTTTTCGACGCCAGTTCCACTCTTCACCGGGCCCGGTTCGTGGAGATGGCCGCAAAGGCAGGTAAGGCGATCTATTGTGAGAAGCCCACTGCCGTCACGACCGACGAAGCCCTTCGACTGGCTAAACTCTGTGAGGATGCTGGGGTCAAAAACGGAGCGGTCCAAGACAAACTCTGGTTACCGGGAATCCGGAAACTCAAGACCTTGATCAACCAAGGATTCTTCGGGGAGATTCTTTCCGTTCGTGGCGAGTTCGGTTATTGGGTGTTCACCGGACACGACGAGGATCAACCCGCCCAGCGTCCGAGTTGGAACTACCGCAAGGAAGACGGTGGCGGCATCATGATCGACATGCTTTGTCACTGGCGCTACCTCGTGGACAATGTGTTCGGTCCGATCAAAAGCATATCCTGTCGGGGAGCCACCCACGTCGGCGAACGAATCGACGAACAGGGCAATGCCTACCCCTGCACGGCGGACGATTCCTGCTATGCGACCATGGAATTGGAAAACGGAATCCTTTGCCAATTCAACAGTTCCTGGACGGTCCGCGTTCGCCGGGACGATCTGTTCGTTATGCAGGTGGACGGAAGCAAGGGCTCGGCCGTGGTCAATTTACGCGGATGTCAAACGCAGGCTCTGGGGGTCACGCCCAAACCGGTTTGGAACCCGGACATCGAGCAACCCATCGATTTTTACGAAGGCTGGTCCGAAGTGCCCGATGCCACCACTTACGACAATGCCTTCAAAATCCAATGGGAGCTCTTCCTCCGCCATGTCGCCCTTGACGAGCCTTTCTCCTATGATTTGAGGTCCGGTGCCAAAGGGGTCGAACTAGCCGAAGTCGGTATCCAATCCTGGGAGGAACGCAAGTGGATCGATTTATGATTTGAAATTTTACAACCCTTCCACCTAGATCAAGGAATGCCTATGAGCCCATCACCCATTCCCAACGAACCCTCAATCCTTACCACCACCGTCGGGTCCTACCCGGTACCGGATTGGTTGAGCGCTCTGCCGTCCGAGCAGGCGGTCATCGATGCCACCCGGGTGATCTTCGATACCCAGCGCCAGTCGGGGATCGATTTGCCGACCGATGGCGAACTGTATCGGTTCGACGTCAATCACCCGGATACGAACGGGATGATCGAGTATTTCGTCGGATCCATGGGCGGATGCGATTCGACCATCGGGCGCTCCGACACCGAAGCTTTCCGGGCCAAGCAGGAAATGGGTTTTCGTTCGAAACCAGCTGCCGTGGTACGCGAGAGTTTGCACGGAGGCGGGCTCAACCTGATCGAGGATTGCGCCCGGACCGGAAGTGTCGCCGGGGGGGCCTTCAAGTTCACCGTCACCAGTCCTTACATGCTCGCCCGCACCCTTTTGGATACCCACTACGGTAATTTTGAAACTTTGACCATGGCGATTGCGGATGTTCTGGCCGAACAAGTCAAAGGATTGCCCTGTTCATGCCTGCAAGTGGACGAAGCCAATATTCCGGGCAGTCCGGAACACGGGCCCTTGGCCGCCGAGGCCATGAATCGCGTACTCGATGCCTTCGATGGTCCGACCGGGGTTCATTTTTGCTTTGGAAACTACGGGGGGCAGACTATTCAGGCCGGGAAATGGAAGCCCTTGCTGGAGTTTCTCAATGCGTTGCATACCGACCACCTTGTTTTGGAACTGGCTCATCGCCCGAAGGACGACCTCGAAGCGCTGAAGGAAATCCGCCCGCAGATCGGGATCGGTCTAGGGGTGGTCGACATCAAGGTCAATCATGTCGAGACGCCCGAAGAGATCGCCCAGGCAATCGAGGACGCGGAACGCGCTCTGGGGGCGGGTCGGGTTAAGTTCGTTCACCCTGATTGCGGATTCTGGATGCTCAAGCGTTCGGTGGCCGACCGCAAGATCGCCAGTCTGGCCAAAGGAAGAGATTTGTACCTCGGATGAGAGTCCGTCCTTGGTTGGTAGGCTTGGCCTTCGTATTTACGATGGGCATCGCGACCGCCAAGGATCCCAAAAAACCTCCGCCTTGGAACCAATGGATTGAGAAAGACTTTCCCTTTTTCTCCTGCGTGGTCGATGGGCGCTCCGAAAGGATCAAGGATAACCTGACCCCGCGGGCGATTGTTCTGCCCCTGGGTAATGAGCACTACCTCGCCTACGACCTGGACTTGCTTCGGGTGGCGGTCGTCTGGAAAGCCAATGACCTTCCTTTTGAAAACGCCGGCATGGCCGTCAACAGCTACCCCTACGAATTGAAGAAGGTGGGGAGCGGTCAGAAAGCCTTACCCAAACCCAAAGGAAAAATTCTTTTTCAAAACGGACTCTATCCAGGCGTGGGTTCGGGCAAACCTGATTTTACGGATCCGCGACCGGTGCACCCCTCCAAGGAAGACGTAGGCCGTGGAGGTCTTGATCCGGAGATTGCCCGTTTCAAGGGAATTAGCCTGCGTTCCACCATCGAACTTGAGTACGAGATCGCAAGGACTTTCGTTCGGGAACGTATCCGTTTGGGGAAGGATGGCCTCATCCGCAAGTTGGAGATCGAACCTCATGCAAACAGTCTTTACCTTGTTCTTGCCCAAATGGATTCCGGCGCATCCGAGTTTTCTTCTCGAGGGGAGGGGAGATTGGAGGAGGTCGATGGCCATATCGTTTGCCTCATCCCAGCCTCCCAAGAGAGTCAAATCGTTTCTCTTTTTTGTCCGCTTTCCACAAAGCCCGTCCAATCCTCAAAGATCGGGGAGCGCCGTTGGAAAGAAGCGGTCGTGGTTTCCCTTGATGAAAAGAAAGCAAAGGATTCCCTCCATTACGAACGGATCCCTTTGCCCTTGAAAAACCCCTACGGTCGGGCCGTACGGGCTGCCGGAATTGACTTCTTCGAAGACGGACGCATCGCCTTGGTCACCTTTGACGGGGACGTCTGGATGGGGGAGGGGTTGCGTCCTGGTTCCGGGCAAGTGAAGTGGTGGCGCTTCGCATCCGGTCTTCATGAACCACTAGGCTTACGCTTGCGCGACGAGGAAATATTCGTTTTCGACCGCAACGGACTCTGGCACCTTCACGACCGCGATGGGAATGGGGAGGCGGATCACCATGAACTTTTTTGCACGCAAATCGACCAGACCGCCGAGACCCGGGAATTCGCCTCGGCCCTCGAGGTCATGAAGGACGGAAGTTTCCTCATTTGCAAACCCGGTCAGACCGGAAGCACGGTCGGTCGCTCCTCGGGAGCCATCCTCTTGATTTCCCCGGATGGTCGTCAAGTCGAACGCGTGGCGGAGGGATTCCGTCAACCCTACTTGGGCTACGACCTTGTCACCGATCAAATCGTGGCCACCGACCAGCAAGGGCATTTCGTACCTTCGACGCCCGTGACCTTTGTGCAACGGGGCTGTTTTTACGGGCACCCGAACGGGGATGCGGACAAGGACAAGCTGGTCAGTCCGCCCCTCACATGGATACCCCATCAGGAATGTGGCTCGGCGGCGGCCGTAGTTTGGCTGCATGATTCCAAAATGGCCGGGCTTTCCGGTCAACCGATCCTGCTCTCCTATCATCCGCCCCGTCTCTTTCAGGTTCACGTCGATTCGGACGAATTCGTTTCCCAAGGCGGAGTCACCCCCTTGCCTTTGGCCCTCGAAGATCCTTTGCTAAAAGGGGCGGTCAACCCGGCGGACGGCCTTCTTTATCTTACGGGTTTCAACGTCTGGGGAAGCAAAGCGAAAACCAAAACTTTTCTTGGGCGGGTCCGCCCCAACCCCCATCGCGTTCTGCCCGTTCCCATCGACCTTCGGGTTGGCAAGCGGGGAATTCTTTTGCGTTTTGCCCAGGCCCTCGAGTCAAAGAAAGCTTTGCAAAAAAGTTCCTATTCGATTCGGCGTTGGAACTACAAGCGCACGCCCAAGTACGGATCCGCCAACTTTAAGTTGGACGGTTCCCCGGGGACCGAGGAGCTTTCCATCTCCTCGGTCAAATTATCCCAGAACAAAAGAACGGTCTTTGTCGGTGTGCCTGATATGGGCCCGGCCATGCAGGTCGAAGTGGCTTACGAACTGAAGACTGCCGAAGGATCTCCTTTGAAAAACAAAAGCTTTTTAACCGCTCACCTCTTGCGCAAGCTGTTCTTGAAGAAGGAAGGGTTTGCCGATGATCAAGTCGACTTGAACCTCACGGGTGCTCACACCATCGCCATAGAATCGATCGAACCCACTCTTGAAAAAGGCAAGGCCCTTTACGGACAGTTGGGTTGCATCGGATGTCATTCGGTAGATGGGTCGCGGGAAGGAAGGACGGGTCCGAGTTGGCTTGGTTTGTTCGGTTCCAAACGCAAGCTTCTCACCGGAGAAACAGTGACCGCCGACGAGGCTTATTTACGTGAATCCATTCTCAATCCCACCGCAAAAGTTGCCGAAGGGGCCGTCAACGGAGAGGCCGGCATGCCCATTTACGAGGGGGTGCTCAACGAGGAGCAAATTCAATCGATCATCCTCTATGCCCGCTCTCTGGGGCATTGAGAAATCCTTTGCCCAAGCCTTCTCTTGGCTTGGTTCTTTTATGATTATCACTAGAGTAACCCTATGAATTCCCATCTCATAACCTTTGTGTGTCTTTTGCTTTTCACTTCTTTTTCCCATGCCCAGCAGGGAGACGGTAAGGAAAAGGCCAAAGACTTGCTCTCTTCGCTCAACTGGAAAAAATGGTCGCCCGACCCGGTGCCCGTCTTCTCGGCCGAGGAATCCCTCGCCAAGTTCAAAGTCGCCCCCGGCTTCAAGGTCGAGCTTGTGGCTTATGAGCCCATGGTCAAGGATCCCGTCTTCGTGGATTGGGACGACGAGGGCAGGATGTGGGTCGGTGAACTTCGCACCTACATGATCGACCTCGACGGTTCGAACGAGAACGAGCGAAAAAGCCGGGTCATGGTTCTCGAAGACACCGACGGCGATGGGAAGATGGACAAGTCGACCGCCTTCGTGGACGACATGATCAACGTTCGCTGCATCGCCTTCGTCGACGGCGGCGTTCTGGTCGTGGAGTCGGGAGCCCTTTGGTTCTGTCAGGACAAGGATGGTGATTTGGTCTGCGACAAGAAGGAGAAACTGATCGATTTCGCAACCTCCGCTCACGGAAACATCGAGCACGCCGAAAACGCCTTGCACTTCGCTTTGGACAATTGGATGTACAACTCGAAGTCCAGCCGCAAGCTTGCTTGGCGCCGTGGGAAAATCGTCCAAATGCCCGCCCGTGGTCGGGGGCAATGGGGGATGGGTTCGGATGCCTACGGGCGGCTCTATTTCAATGCTAACAGCCAATGGTTCGAGGTCGACTGGGCAACCTACGACCGGCAATGGCCGAGCAAGGGAAGCTCTGTCCGTGCTCCCACCAACCGGGTCTATGGAATTCGTCCCAACACCGCGCTTAACCGCAACTACAAACCCGGACGCATACTGGAGGATGGTCGGGTGGCCAGCGTGACCACGATCAGTGGTTTGGCCGTGCACAGCCACGGGGCGTATGGCAAAGATTGGGAGGGAACCATCTTCTCGATGTCTCCAGGCACTAACACAGTCGGAGCTTTCGTCCCTGAGAAACCCTTCCCAGCCTCCGACAAATACCTGCACAAGACCTACCCGGATGCGGTTTGGAAGCAGCGTGAGTTCCTCGCCAGCACCGATGAGCGCTTCCGCCCGGTCAATGCATCGATGGGACCCGACGGTTGTCTTTACGTGGTGGATTTTCACCGTGGAGTCATTCAGCATAAGCGCTTTCTCACTTCCTACCTGCGCAACCAGTCGGCTGAGCGTAACCTCGACAAGCCGATCGGCCTGGGTCGCATTTACCGGATCGTTCCCGAGGATCACGTAAAGGTGGATCCACCCAAGGATTTGGTTGCCGGTCTGTCCCACCCCTACCTCTGGTGGCGCCTCCGTTCACAGAAGAGAATCGTGGAAGGTGACAAGACCGACATGGTCCCTGCCGTCCAAAAGCTCGCCGGTGACGATAAAGCCTCCTCTTT
>JAURNO010000216.1 GCA_030830145.1 Verrucomicrobiota bacterium | reverse complement strand
TGGTTGATGTCTCTGTAGATGTCTACGCCGTTGACCACCAAGTCCTTTTCGACGTGGTAAACGAACGAAGCTGGGTTGGAGAAGGCGGCTGTCATCTTGGCCAGCTTGTCGAAGTGGGGAGTCTTGGCGACGTCGTTGATTCCACCCGCACCCTCGATCTTGGCATAGATACCTGCCTGCCTACCCCAGTCGTCGGCAAAGGCAAAAAGCACGTTGGGCCTTTTTGCTGCCGTAAGGAAAAACAAAGGCATGGAAAAAGAAGTAAAAACTAAAAAACTGAGTCTGCGCATAAGTTTGCGATAGGCACGACCTTACTCAGGGTCAAGCAAGAGGCAGCGAACCTTTGATATAAAATTAGGCAAAGACTTCTTGCCCTTGGCTCCATTCAACGTAAGGAACGAATAAGAATGAAATCAAAAACTTCCCTTGTTCTCGCGTTGTTCATGGCAACGACCTTGTATCTACAAGCTGCAAAAGCGGTCGAGGGCAAGCTTGCTCCTTTCTTCGGGAAACCGGTCCTTGAATCAAAACAAGTTTTCAAAAACGGCCGGATGCCGAATGTGGTGGTTGGCATGGACGGATCGGTTTTGGCTTTCTGGAACGGAGTAATTTGCCGAAAAAGCGTAGATGGTGGAGAAACCTTCGGCAAGGTAATCGAAGTGGGCAAAGGATTCATGGGCGGTGGTGTAACGGTAGACGAAACGACTGGTTCGATCTTCGCTTTCGTCGAGGATGGTCACCCACCGAGCAAGCTCTCCGTATATCGGAGCGACGACCACGGAAAGACTTGGGGGAAACATGAATGCGTAATCGAGAAGGACAAAAATGGAAATGTTCCCTCCATGCACATGAACGAGCATGGCATCACCCTGCGACATGGTGAACACAAAGGACGGATCATCCGGCCAACTCGTTGGTATGCGGGAAAAAACAACAATTCACGTTGGCCCAAGCATTACACCAATGCCATCTACAGCGACGATCAAGGAAAGACTTGGCAAACCAGCGATCCATTCCCAGCAAGGGGAACGGGAGAAGCGACCATCGCAGAATTATCCGACGGCACGATCTACTATAATTCACGCAGGCACTGGGCCCCCAAGGGCGTAAACCCCAAGAGAAGATGGATCGCCAAAAGCAAAGACGGTGGCCAAACTTGGAAAGGCAAATCCATCTGCGAAATTCTCCCCGACGGGGACCAAGCCAGAAACTATGGACTCATGGGGGGACTTACCCGGCTCCCCATAAAGGATCGTGACATTTTGATCTTCAGTAATATCGAAAGCCCCTCGGGCAGGCATCACGGAACCCTTTGGGCTAGTTTCGACGGAGGCAAAACTTGGCCGGTCAAGCGTTTGGTTTTCGAAGGTCGGTTCGCTTATTCTTCTCTTACCTCAGGACGACCGGGAACCAAGAGCGAGGGATGGATTTATCTTCTTTACGAAGGAGGTCCCGAGGGAGGTGGAACGATGGCCCGTTTCAATTTGAGTTGGGTACTCGAAGGAGAGTCAACCGGCGACGGTAAAGTACCCGCCTGGGTTGATGGTTGATCGCCTTTTCTTTGGGTGATCCACCTGAACAAGAATCTTGGCCTTGCCTCAAACAAATATTACTGTTTTGAGTTTTTTTGTACATTTTAACCAATCAAACTGATGTCTTTTTCCATAAAATTGAAAAAATGCGCCCTGCTTGTTCTTGGAGCTTCGTTCTTCGCAAACTTATCTGCGGTAGTAAAAAAACCGAACGTGCTGCTCATCGTGTGCGATGACCTCAATGATTACGTTGAAACCCTGGGGGGGCACCCCCAAACCAAGACACCTCACTTGCGTAAGTTGATCGAGAGTGGAGTTTCCTTCACGCAAGCCCATTGCAACATTCCCATTTGCAATCCCTCTCGGGCCAGTTTTGCCACCGGGATCTACCCCCACACATCTCAGCAATTCGGATTCGAGGACTGGGACAAGAACGAGATCCTCAACAACTCCCGTACCATGATGGCGCATTTCTCCGCCAACGGATACCACACCTTGGGCACTGGAAAAGTCATGCACAACCGGGATCATCAGGAATGGGACGAGTATGGTCATCCATCCGACTACGGCCCCTTTCTCTTCGATGGGAAGGACAAGATTCCACACCTTGGTGTGCCCAGTCCATTCCGGGATGACTTCGGGATTATCGACGGCACTTTCGGTTCTCTGGAAAAAGTATCCAATAAAACTTCACCCGATACCGGCAAGCCCTACTCATGGTTGACGGGAGGATGGAAGAAACAGCGCGAACTCAAGTACGAATCGGATACCGACCGTGACCCGACAGGTGATGAATTGAACGCCCAATGGGCAGTCAAAAGGCTCAAGGAAATTGCTGCCGAAAAGAAGGGAAAGCCTTTTTTCATGGGAGTCGGCTTCGTCCGTCCGCATACGCCTTTGATCGTCCCTCAGGAATATTTCGACCGGTTCCCCTTGGACTCCATCAAACTTCCGGAGATCCTAAAGGGGGACGCCGAAGATACCTTTAAGAAGACAGTGACCTCCAAAGAAGACGATCGGAGCGGAGATCGCGGAACAAAAATGTACGACAGCCTGATCGCCTCCTATCAAGGCGACCGCGAACTGGCCTTGAAAAAGTTCATCCAAGCTTATTTGGCAAGCGTGGCCTCGATCGATGACTTGGTTGGCGATCTCTTGAATACACTCGATGAAACCGGTCTGAACAAGAATACGATTGTCATCTTCACCAGTGACCACGGTTGGGGAAATGGAGAAAAAGACTATGTCTACAAGAATTCCTTGTGGCAGGAAAGCACCCGCGTGCCTTTGGTTTTCAGAGCGCCGGGGGTTTCCAAGTCAGGGAAGAATTGTAACCGCCCCGTTTCTTTGATCGATCTCTACCCCACTCTTCTGGATCTTTGCGGACTTCCGGACAACACCATGAAAAACGACAAGGGTCGTCCCCTTGACGGTTTTTCGGTCAAGCCCCTCCTCTCCGATCCTGTAAAAGGAAAGTGGGAAGGTCCGGATTATGCGATTACCGCCCTTTACAAATGGGCCCAGTATTACGACCCGGCCTACCAAAGCTATTCGCTGCGCTTTAAAGATTGGAGATACATCCGATATGAAAACGGGAAGGAAGAGCTTTATCACACGGTCAAAGACAACCATGAGTGGAACAACTTGGCTCTCGATTCCAAGCACTCCGAAACCCTTGAGAAATTCCGTAAGAAACTACTGTCCATCATCCCGAAAAGCATTCCCGAAAAACCAAAAAGCAACGAATATTGGAAGGATCAATACTTCAAGAAAAACCCACAGGCTGATGCCAACAAGGACGGAACGCTTTCCTGGCCAGAGCTGAACGCACACAAGAAACTGAAGAATGCTCCCAAGGATGCCGAATATTGGAAAAACCAATATTTCAAGAAAAACCCCGAGGCCGATGCAAACAAAGACGGAACGCTTTCCTGGCCGGAATTTCACGCCCACAAGAAAAAAGGCTCGTAAGCCGGCTCAAGGGTTGCTTGTGAAACTTTTCAAGCCCAGTCCTCAGAGCAGAGTCCAGTCTTACTCATCCCTTGGCTTCTTAACCGGAGCATTGATCTGCGTCAGTTTGTTGGCCACTTCAGCACAAGGAGGAGCGCTCCCGCCCTCCCCGCCCAACGTTCTTGTTTTCCTCATGGACGACATGGG
>JAURNO010000015.1 GCA_030830145.1 Verrucomicrobiota bacterium | reverse complement strand
TATGCTATGGGATGAACCTTAATTGAAAAAAGCCGAAAATCGAATCTTTTTTGAGACTGAGTCTCATTTTGTTTGGGCGAACATTGGGGGCAAAAGAGAGTTGCAGGGCAAAAGCAAAAATCTTTAAATATCACACAAATGACTAAGCAAAACCTTGGCTGGATTTTCACAACTTTGGCACTACTCTTAGTCTTCTTCCCTGAACCTGCAATTGGTCAAAAAAAGAAACACGACAGGAAAACGGAATGGAAAAGACACGTCGGTAAACCAGGCCCGGACGGGTGGCGAGTCAACGTCATCCAACCGGACCCTCACAATGACGGCCCAGATGGTTTCAACTACCACGATTGGGATGGCGACGGTGATCTCGACGTCTTCGTAAATTTCGAGGAGGGAGGGTACAGCCGCCTCTACTTCAACCCCGGAAAGGAAAAAGTCCGGGGAATTTGGAACGACTTCATCGAATTGGAAAAGCACGGCAAGTGCGAGGACTCCGGAATCGGCGACCTCGACCAAGACGGGGATGTCGATTACGTGGCCAACGGCGGACATGTCTACTTCAACCCGGGCAGAAAGAATGTAAGAAACCCGGCGGCTTGGGCAAAAATGACGCTTTTCCAAAACGAGGCTCGCAACCCGATAGTCTGCGACGTCGACGGGGACGGACTGAATGACCTGGTTGTCGGAGGGAAGGCTTGGTATAAGCAACCCGCCGCAAATAAGAAGGACGCAGCCAATTGGAATCGGTATGAATTGGGTGATGCAATTTGGCCAATGAGTTGTTTTGCAATCGATATGGATGGAGACGGGGATAACGACTTTCTTGTTCAAGAGCGTAGAAGGCAAGGCCTGTTTTATTACCAAAACCCAGGGACTGAAAAAATCAAAAGCCGTTGGCCGGTACATGTCATCGACCCTCACCCAAGTGGCATGTTCGCGGCCTACGGAGACCTGAACGGGGATGGGCTTCCTGACTTGGTTAAGGCAGCCGAAAAGATTCGCATATTCCTGCGCAAAAACGAACAGGGACCTCCGCAATATGAAAGGGTCGAGGTCGACATACCCGTGCAACCTTCGAGCGTTAGGGTTAAGCCCAAGCCCAAGGGAGTAGCCATCTTCGAGATGAATGGGGATCCGTCTTATCCCGAGATCGTTATCATTCCCGAGTATGAAGCCCAATTGTGGTATTTGACCCGAGTTGGAAAAGGGAAGTGGAAAAACACCTTGATGAGGATGCCCGCCCCCGAGACACGCAAGAAAATGGACAATGCCTTTCTCGTCGATCTGGACGGCGACGGAGACTTGGACATCGCCACCACCGAGGAAAACGGGGGTTGGGGAGTCATCTGGTTCGAGAATCCAGCTCGCGGACAATAGCTTTTTCTATCAATGAATCCCTGGACGGATGATCCAAGGAATTGCTCAGGAGGTGGTAACATATTTGGGTTTCATCTGCTTTGATCATTGAAATCTTTTGCCGACGAGACATGAATGATCCAAGCATCCTATCCTATTCATCAAAGCAAATGATTCACGCCATGAAAAAAGCTACCTTCTTTCTCTTGTCCTGCCTTTTGGGACAGGTCGTCTTCGCCACAGTTTACGAACTGCGGACCTACGTCACCAACCCCGACAAACTTGACAACCTAAATGCACGCTTCCGCAACCACACTGTGGGCTTGTTCAAAAAGCATGGGATTGAATCGGTTGGCTACTGGGTGCCGACCGACGGGGAAAGTTCGAAGAACACCTTGATCTATGTGATCAAGCACGAAAGCAGAGATGCAGCCAAAGCATCCTGGAAGGCATTCGGTTCGGATCCTGCGTGGAAGAAAGTGGCTCGAGAGTCACAAGTGGATGGAAAAATTCTCGCCCAACGCCCGGACTCCGTTTACATGAACGAAACCGATTACTCCCCTGATTGGAAAAACTCAAAAGCAGAAAAAGACGATGTATTCGAGTTACGCATTTACAAAACCGCTGAGGGAAAACTCGGGAAGCTTGATGCCCGGTTCAGAGATCATACGATCCGGATTTTCGAGAAGCACGGAATGAAGTCCGTATCTTACTGGCACCCGACGGACGAACCAGATTCCAAAGACACCCTCATTTACGTCCTCAAGCACGAGAACCGGGACGCGGCCAAGAAATCATGGAAGGGTTTTCTCGCCGATCCGGAATGGAAAAAAGCGGCCAAAGCCTCCGGGGTCGGCCGTTTGGCCAAACCTCCGGCGGCTACTTACATGAAGCCTACGGATTATTCGGCTATCCGCTGATTACCGAACTTCACCGCATCTCTCTCGCATGCCCTACCCTCTTTGTTCATTCGTTCTCCTCATCCTGCTCTGCTCCCTTTGGGTAAACGGAGCTGAGCAGATTTCCAAAGCTCGCTGGACGCAGAGCTACGATGCCGGATACAAAGACCTGAAAGGAAGTTATGCGGGCGGATCGGAGATCATGCATATCGTTTCCCACAAAGGGAAACTCTACGCATCAAATGGGTTTTGGGTGGATGCCCGCTGGGTGATTCCTCCCGACGGACAAAAGCAATCGGCTCAAGTTCTACGCCTCGATTCCTTGGCTCAGAAATGGCAAGTCGACCTAGACATGGGCCGATCAAACGACCGTGGCTTGGCCTACATGAAAGGCAACATCCTCAAGTCCGTTACCTTTACTCGGGACGCTTCAGGGAAACCTCTTGCAAATCCTGAAAATCTTTTAGTCATGGCGGCTGGGGCAAACTTCGAGAAGGGAGGCGCAGTGTCTTCCTGGACGCGTGACGACAAGAAGAAAACTTGGGTCCATACCTTGATCCGCCATGGTTCGAGCGTTGGAGGCATACGCTGGGTACCAAGAGACATGGAGGTGTATCAAGATCGGAAAACCGGCATCGAGCGCATTTTTCTTTCACTTGGAAACCCCGGAATCGTCTCAGGAGTATATGATCCAACCCTTCCTGGGAAGATTCGATGGAGCAAGCACTTGGAGTTCCCTTTTCCCGAAGAAGGTTCACTCCATACCCGGCCACTCGGTATCGTTCAAGCCAATGACTCACTCATGTTTTCGGAAGGAGGGGCGATCTTCCGGAGAAAGGATGGTCTTCATCCCAGCTACGAGAAGATCATCGACTTGAACGAGGACACCGATACCGACGTGGGAGGTATCAGAGGACTGACCACCATTGAGAACCCAAAGGGCAAGGGGCATTCTCTCCTTTTCCTGTGGGCCCCGGGCGACCGTTCGAAAAGCCAAATCAAACGCCTGGATCCGGACGGTCAAGGAGGATACTCGGTTCATGACGAGGCAATGATCATGGAGCTCATGAAGGATAAACTCGGAGTGGAAGTCTCCTACACCTTGGGTGCTCACAATATGGCATATCCATTCGTTGATCCGGAATCGGGAAAAACCGTTCACCTCATTGGCTTTCAAGGAAACATCCGGGGCAAGCATCACTTGAAATGGAAAGGTAGTGCCCTTTACGGCGGGGCTTTGTATGCCATCCGCTACCCCGACCTGACCTACAAGGTTCTGGAAGTAAACAACGCTTACAAGGACGGGAAGGCAATTCTGGTTTCTCCCCGAACATTTTGTCAGTCTCCCTTTGAGGACAAGGGCATATTCATCGGGGGACATGATTCGAGCAGAAAAATCTCGGACGACATGGCTTGGATCTTTCACGCCCCGATCGAAGTGGCTTTGGGAACCACAAAAGGACTGGACGCAAAACCTTCTTCCAATTCCCCAAAACCTGCACCCCGGTTACTTGATGGGCCACTCTATGAGTTACGAATCTATCATGCAAACGAAGGCCGGTTTCAACACCTGATCAAACGCTTCCGCG
>JAURNO010000215.1 GCA_030830145.1 Verrucomicrobiota bacterium | reverse complement strand
GTTGTATCTTTCTTCTTCTTTTGTCGAGGCCTTACTTGGACACCGAGGAGCCTGCCACAAACGAATTTCGCCTTCTTACTTTGGCTGATCTGTCGGGCAGCATGGAGGTCCGCGACGACCGGGGCGGGTTGAAGAGGATCGAGCAGGTGGGTCCTCATTTGGATTGGAGTGACTCCGAGTCTTGGGTAAGTCGCCAGACGGCTAAGTATGGAAAGGTTGAGAAACTTGGTTTTGCCTTGGATGCAAGCAGGTTGAGGTCTCAATCATGGAGTCGCCCCGAGCTAGGCGAGAAAACCGCTCTGGGGGATGTCCTCGAAAGGGCGCTGCAGGATTCGGAAGGCCAATCCCCCTTGGGGGCCGTCGTCGTTTTTACGGATGGGCGAAACAACAGTGGGAAACCAGTGCTTGAAGTAGCCAAGAGTTTCAGGAGTCAGGGGATCCCCGTAAATGTCGTGGGGGTAGGGAAGATGAAGGCGCGTGGCGATCTGTCCGTTCGTTTCTCCGACCGAAAACCAAAGGCGGTGGCCAAGGAAGAGCTTCTCCTCGAATGCGAAGCCACCAATCTGTTTGCTCAAACCGTTGACAGTGCCGTTCGGTTATCCTTGGGGAAAAAGGTTTTGCAGGAAATACCCCTCAAGTTGAAATCCGGGGAGTCCCGTTCGATCTCCTTTTCTCCGCTCAAGCCCAAGTCTGCAGGGCCACAGCGTTATCGGGTTGAGATTGTGGTGCCATCCGGAGATTCTGACCCGTCCAATGATATGGATTCTTTGCTCGTATTGGTGAAGCCTCCGGACCGTTTTCTTACCCTTTATCTGTCCAATCGGGTTCAACCCTTATATCCTTTCGTGAAGCGGGTGTTGGCTGATGAGGAACGCTTCGAGTTTCGCTCGCTTATTCGCATGAGCGAGCAGGTCTTTCATGCATTCGGAGAGGATCTCAAGCCGGCTTATCCAGAGGACCCGTCGTTTTGGATGGATTATGATTCGGTCATTCTCGATATGGAAACCTTAACCGATTTGAATGCCAGTTTGGTTACTTCGCTCAAGGATTTCGTCCAGAAAAAAGGCGGTGGACTTTTGCTCTTCGGTCCTACCGAGAAAGGTCGGGAGTTACTCGGTGGTTTGGTTCCCGCAAAAGAGGTCGAGAGGGTTTTGGCAAAAGACAACCTGTCCTTGGTTACCTTGGAAGAACCACTTTTCAGGCCCGAGGACAAGGTTGATGAAATGAAACCTTTTTTGCCGGGTCGTTTGCCTGGCTTTTTCGTGAAAGAACAAAACCCGGCTGCCAGAGGGGTGGTTGTCTCCCGCTCCAATGGTCGGTCGGTCTTGAGCGTCCAAGCCTATGGTGCCGGAAAAGTTGCCTATTGGGGGGTTCCTCACGATTGGAGGAGATCGATGAGCGACGAAGCAGGGGCAAGAGAATTCAGAAAATTTTGGCAAGCCTTGGCTCAATGGTTGGGAACGGGTGGAGAAGACCGTCTGAAGATTGAAGAGAGCGAAAAGCCTTTTTTACGCGGAGGCGAGACCCCTCTTCGGGTGGAGGCCCTGGGCTCGGATTTCGAACCGTCTATGGATGCAATGGTCAAAGCTCGGGTCACTGGCCCGGATGGATTTGAGAAAACCCTTCAGCTCTACCCGGAAGGTTCGGTCGCGGGGCGCTATGCAGGATCATTCAAACCTACCAGACCGGGAGCATATGAGGTTAGCTATGAGTTGACTTTTCCCGATGGGGAAGCTTTGGAACGGGAAAGTTATCTCCGGGTTTCGGAGTCGGGCGAAGAGGCCGTCGACGTTTCCTATGCAGAGCGAGACCTGAAAATGTTGACCAAACTAACCGGAGGGGAGTTTCTCCCCGTTTCTAAAATGAGTGCCGGTTGGGAACCTGCGTTTGCCGAAATTCTACCGACCGTTCGAAAGCGTCACAGTTTGTCCGATGCGTGGCTTTTCTTTCTTGTTCTCTTTCTTGTAGCGGGAATAGAGTGGGTTATGCGCCGTCAAGTAGGCTTGCGATGAATAAGATTTCCTTTTCTTTCTTCTTTCTTGGACCCTTGCTTCTTGTTTTTTGGGTGCGGGCTCAAGTTCCATCCGCAATTCTACAACCCGCGGAGAAGAACGGGGGGGCAGCATTGCAGGAATCGAACTCTTCGGTCGTCAAACCAAAGGAAATCCTTCGATCGTCCCAAAGTGAAACCATTCAGCGGGCGGGACAAGACCTCCGTCACGTTGAGATTGGGCGGCGGGTTGGAGCGGCCAAACTTTTGGGCAAGTATCCCGGTTCTCAGTCCGCTCTTCTTTTGGTGGGTGCCCTTGACGATCAAAGCCCTTTGGTTCGCCGTGCTGTCATGGTTTCTTTGGCCGAGCATGCTTCGAATGGCTATCCTCTCTACGATAAGTCTTTGGTTGAGAAAGTTTATTCCAAGTTGGGTGATTCCGACGTAGAGGTGAGACGCGAAGTTTCGACCATGATTCCCCGTTTGGTCAGCGGGTTGAGGCGCAGTGGGGTCGAGGTTGTTGAAGTGAACGGGCGGAAGATCTTCCGGTCCGTTCCTCCTACTGTTCGAGCCGATCTGCTGCAAATTACCCAACAGGCTTTTCTCGATCCGGATGCTATCGTTCGGCAAAATGTTTTAAAGTATCATATCTACTTGGGTGTGCCTTTGCCTGTTGCGACTTTGGAGAAACTTTTGGGGGATTCTGATTTGGGAGTTCTTCTCACGGCGCTTGATCGGATTACGTCGAATGCAGGTCGCCCGGTGGTGGTGGGGCGAATCGAAGAGCTTTCCCGGCATCAGGATCGTGGGATTCGTCTCAAGATCGTCTCGGTGGCCGGCGACGCGAACCGATACCATCCGCGCTACCGTTCGATTTTACGGGCCATGATGAAAGACACAGATCCCCAGGTTTTGGCCATGGCGGCGGTTGAGTTGGCTCGGTTTGGCGAACGCATTCCGCAAGCTATCGTAGAGCGTATCAAACAATATCTTTTGGGGGTAGAGGGGATGTCCACTCAGGTTACTACTATTTTGTATGCAATTTCAGCAATGGGAAGCGACGGAATCGGAGTTTATGCCGCTTTGACCGAACACAGCAGCTCTCGGATCCGGAAAGTTTCCTGGCAACGCTACCTGAGTTTGTCCTCCGGGTGGAACAAGCCCGAATTATGGATTCCCGCAACCAAAGACCGGGACAAGGGAGTAAGGGAGGCGGTGCTGAATATGCTGAGGGGGCGTCCGATTGATTTGAGTTCTAAAAATATGGGGGACTTGGTCGATAGCAAATACGCCGACGTGAGGATTTTTGCCGGGCAGTCTTTGCTGACGGTCAATCAGAGCGTCCTCGGGGAATTCTCTTTCGATCTCCTTATCGACGAGAATTCGATCGTTCGTGCGACGACCATACGGGCCATGGGGTCCCGAAAGGTAAAAGGTTGGGTGAAGGTGATGTCGAGATCCCTTCTCGACGATGATTACGTTATCCAGCAAGCAGCGATGGAGGCTTTGATCGGGGATCGATCGAGTGGAGTTCCCGCACTTCTTGAATTCATTGCGAAAAACCCTCAAAACAGAATCAGTTCTCTTGCCAAAATCCAATTGAGAGGAATAGGAGTGACACCATGATTGTTCGTTGCCTTGCGTTTTTTTTCCTTTTTTCAGTCAGTCACTTTTTGGTAGGGCAAGCCGAACCGGGGGTCCCGGGAGGCGGAATTCGGATCATGCAACTGACGAGGTCCGAAAATACGCTGAGGCGTTATCCAGATGCTTTGCCTAGTTTGCTCAAGATGATGAACCAGCAAACTTTCGCCAAGTTCGATACGGACCCTCTCTTCATTACTTCTCTGACCGATGAAAGATTGATTGAAAACCCAATTCTATACGTCAATTGCGATGAACAGCCTAATCTCGAATTTCCCAAGGAAGAAAGAGATGCCCTCAGGCATTACATGGAGCAGGGTGGTTTCGTTTATCTTGATGCGGGTATCAAGGCATCTTTTCTTGGGGCCGACCTTGGACATAGTTACGCAGCTTGGGAAGAGAGACCCGAAGTGAAAGAGCTTTTCACTCAGGTTTTTCCTGAAAAGGCCTTTGTTCCGCTTCCCCGCAATCATGATCTCTTCCGTACTTTCTTCAAGGGATTGCCAAAAAACGAAGACCTTAAGATCGAGCAAAACCAAAAGCGTTTGCCTGATACGGTGCTGAAGTTCGTCGAACAGGAAAAATGGCCCCAGGGTACTTATTCGTTCGTCGGGATGAAGGTGAAGGGGCGTTTGGCTTGCGTGGCATCACCCATTTGCGCGATGGGGTGGGGCAAGGATGAGTTCGGTGCTTGGATTCCTCCGATTTCTTTTCGGATTCGGGAATCCGCGGAGAATTTCGACGAAAACCTGAAGTTGGCTTCTTTTAACGGTGGAACCTTTGAAGTGATCCGAGAGGATGGTTTGAAGGACGTCATTTATTCGGAAGTGGGGAATCGGCCGGCATGGGTACGGGAACCGAATGGCAGGTGGCGCATTTTCAAGTATTATTCCGGAGAGGAGATCAGTAATTATGCTCATGCATTTTATTCGAGGCTCGGAATGAATGTTTTTCTTTACGCACTGCTTCACTGAGCAACCAGCTTTCGCATATGACCAAAAACCCATTTCCCGACCCTCCTCAAGGTAAAGATCTTCTTCTCAAGGAGCGGGTTCCTCCCGTTTTTTGGTGGGTTGGCGCCTTCGCTCTTGCAGGCTTAACCATTATCTTTCTTCCCATGACTTGTTCGACGGATGGCTTGAATCTACCCGATCGTCAAATCGATCCCGTGGAGGGAATGACCGTAGCTGATCAGGACAAAGAACTCGAGTACCGGGAAGATGGTTTGTGGTATGAAGCGGGTTCAAGCGAACCTTTTAACGGAGCTGCCGTCTCCTACTTCGCGGGAGGAAAAATGAAATCCAGAACCAAGATAAAAGATGGAGCTGCTTACGGTTTGATTGAGGAATGGGACGAAAACGGTTCGGTTCGGGGGAATTTGTTCAAGGATGAGTTTGGCAAATGAAACTTGAATTTCGGCTTTTTCGATTGTTTTTTTGCCTGGTGGGTTTTGCTCAAAGCATACAAGGCCAAGAAGCCGTACCCGAAGTCGAACTGAAAGAAATTCAGGCCCGTTACAGCGCTCAGGAGAATGCGGCTTCTCTTCGATTGAAAACCAATCCCGAGGACTTGTCTGCCTATTCGGCCAGGGGAGACGCTCGCCTTTTTCTCGGGAACTTCGAGGGGGCTCGGAAAGATTACGAAAAAATGCTCGAGCTGAACCCTAAGCTGGACGTTTCCCATTGGAGGTTGGGCATAGCCTATTATTACTTGGAGGAATACGACAAGGCTGCTCGGCAATTCAAGATTTATCACAATTATGATCAGGTGGATCGTGAAAACGGAATTTGGCGTTTTATGTCACAGTACAAAGCGAGTGGATTGAAGACCGCTCGCAAGGGGTTGCTTAAGTACGAGAAGGATGACCGACCTCCTTACCCTTGGTTGTACGAAATGTTTGCGGGAAAGCTTCGCCCCGAGGAGGTCTTTTCGGTAATCGAGGAGAAAGCGTTCGAGGGCCGTTATGAAACCAGGGTTCTCTTTCATGCTTTTCTGTATGTCGGGATTTATCTGGAGTTGACCGAGGGCCGCCAGAAGGCGTTGCCGTACCTCCGTAAAGCAGCCGCGAATGCATACGGTCGGGCAACTGGAACCTACATGTGGCAAGTCGCCAGAATTCACTATTTCTTGAGCAAAGAGAAAATTGAGCGTAAGCCCGCGAAGGGCGGAAAAGTCAGTCCCGAGAACTAATCTTCTCTTCGGGTTTCTTCAATCTGTCGTGCATGATTGCCGAGCAGAGGAGTACGGGGGCCGAGAAGTTTATTAGCGGCATCATCCATATGGTTTCGGCCAGCATCCCGAAGCGGGTATAGACTTTCTTGTTTGCGTCGGTAGCAGAAGGAATTCTTTCGGCGATCAGGTGCCCGTATTCTTTGCCGAGTAACATTCCATTGATCCAAACTTGCAGGATGAGTCCGATAGGGGGAAAGAACCAACCGAGAAGATAGAGAGGCGATACGAGAAAGTTTACCGACAAGGTCATGAGCACGAATCGAGCGGATGAGATCGTTGATCTCAAAAAAGGTGGCGGTGGGTTCAATTCCACTTCCGGGTAATGCTCGTCACGAACCGCCTCGACGATTCCATCAAGAAAAAGTCCGAGGTATGCCGCATGGACTGAGCCGAAGAAGAAATAAGCAACGGCCAATAAAAAAAAAGAAACCAGAAACTTGGCCGCCGTCTTGATCCAGTCACCCCAGTCTCCCATCCAGGCGGTCGAGCTTTCCGCCAAGGACTCGAAAAACCAATCCACCACATTCGTTCCCAAAATCAGCAATGCGATTAGGGATGCAATCGATAGCAGGGTAGACCAAAGAAGCGGTTTGAGAATGCGTGGATCTCTAAGTTGGGCGAGGGCCAATAGGTATGAGTTTAGCATGGTTTTTCATGTTGAAACCTTTTGATTGAAAAGAAATTTGCAAGTTTTTTTCGATTGTCGTGAATTTTTCATGTGGACAAATTTGTCAGGGTTTCTAATAAGTTAGGTGTGGAACGGATTATAGGGGGTAATGGCGGATCATAATTATACGGCGGATGCCATAAAGTCGCTTGATTGGAAGGAGCACATACGTCTCCGGCCAGGCATGTATATTGGTAAACTCGGGGACGGTTCTTCCGAGGACGACGGCATTTACGTTTTGCTCAAGGAAGTCTTGGACAATTGCATCGACGAGTTCGTCATGGGTTTCGGGAAGCAGATCGATGTCGTATCGGATGGGCAAAGGGTCGAGGTGCGTGATCACGGGCGGGGAATCCCGTTGGAAAAACTGCTTGATTGTTCGTCCAAAATCAACACCGGGGCAAAATACGACTCCGAGGCGTTCAAGAAATCCGTAGGCCTAAACGGAGTCGGGATCAAAGCCGTCAATGCGTTGTCCTCCGAGTTCGATATTCAGTCTTTCAGGGAAAACGAGACGCGACGTATCGAGTATTCCTGCGGAGAACCCAAGTCCGTGGACAAGAAGAACAAATCAAGCCAAGAGGAGAACGGTACTTTGATAACGTTCGTTCCTGATCCGGAGATGTTCAAAAAGTATCGCTACAGGAATGAATACGTAGAACGAATGTTACGCTACTATTCTTACCTGAACAGGGGCTTGAGCATCGTTTACAACGGCAAGCGTTTCCGCTCCAAAGATGGCTTGAAAGATCTTCTTAATGAAAACCTTTCAGAGGAGCCGCTCTATCCGATCATTCATATCGAAGGTCAGGACATCGAGGTCGCCTTTACGCATATCGAGCAATACGGGGAAGATTACTTTTCGTTCGTCAATGGACAGCACACGACTCAGGGGGGGACTCATCAAGCGGCTTTTCGTGAAGCCATGGTCAAAACGGTCCGTGAGTTTACCAAAAAGAATTTTGATGCCCCCGATATACGGGGCGGATTAGTCGCGGCAATCAGCGTCAAGGTACAGGAACCGGTGTTCGAGTCTCAAACCAAAACTAAACTCGGTTCCCTGACCGTTGCCCCGGATGGCGAATCCATTCGCCTCTTCATCGGAAATTTTCTCAAGGAGAAGCTAGATAATTATCTCCACAAGAACCCTCAGACGGCGGAGGCTCTGCTTGAGAAGATTCAGCGCAGTGAGCGTGAGCGCAAGGAACTTAAAGGCATTCAGAAAATTGCCCGTGAACGAGCCAAGAAAAGCAAGGTTCATAACCGGAAACTCCGAGATTGTCGCGTTCACTTGAACACCAAGGACAAGAACCGTTTCAAGAGCACCCTTTTCATCACGGAAGGAGATTCGGCGAGCGGTTCGATCACCAAGGCCCGCGACGTGCAACGACAAGGTGTCTTCAGCCTCAAGGGCAAACCTCTTAATTCGTTCGGTTTGACTCGAAAGGTCGTGTACGAGAACGAAGAGTTCAATTTGATTCAAGCGGCTCTGGGAATTGAGGAGGACTTGGAAGACTTACGGTATAATCAAGTTGTCATTGCCACGGATGCGGATGTCGACGGGATGCATATCCGGCTTCTGCTCATAACTTTTTTCCTCCAGTTTTTTCCCGAGTTGATCAGGCAGGGACACTTGTTTGTCCTCCAAACTCCTCTGTTCCGGGTCCGTAACAAGAAGAAGACTTTTTATTGCTATGATGATGCCGAGCGAGAGGCTGCCATCAAGACTTTGGGTAAAAACCCGGAGATCACCCGATTCAAGGGATTGGGTGAGATTTCACCGGACGAGTTCAAGCATTTCATCGGTGATGATATTCGCTTGGATCCCGTAAAGATCGACGCTCACGAGTCGATCAAGGAAATGCTCAAGTTCTTCATGGGCAAGAACACCCCTGACCGTCAGGAGTACATTATTCGGAATTTACGGTTCGAGCACGATATTGCGGGGGATGACGAGGGTGCTGATGAAGCCCTTGAAGACAAAGGCAATGACAGCGAGCCAGTCGATGACAGCGAGGCTGCCTAACTTTATTTTTGCCCAATGACCGAAGAGAAGGAAAGCTCCGGGGAGGAAAGGAAAGAGAACGAGGAGAAACACTCACCTGTTTCCGCTGAAGCCGAAGCACCCAAGCGTCGTTTCGACCCTGAAAGATTGGGTTCGGGAAATGGCGATGACAGGGAAGATGACGACGCGATTTACGTTGATGACATGTATGGAGATTGGTTTCTCGATTATGCTTCCTACGTCATCCTTGAAAGAGCGGTCCCTCATGCCGATGATGGGTTGAAGCCCGTGCAGCGGCGTATTCTTCATTCAATGAGAGAATTGGAGGATGGGCGTTACAACAAGGTCGCAAACGTCATTGGCAATACCATGAAGTATCATCCCCATGGAGATGCATCGATCGGGGATGCCATGATCCAATTGGGGCAAAAGGACTTGCTCATTGATACGCAAGGTAATTGGGGTAATATTCTAACTGGAGATTCGGCTGCCGCACCTCGTTACATTGAAGCTCGACTCACTCCCTTCGCCCTTGAGGTGATCTTCAGCCCGAAGGTTACGACCTGGCTGTCTTCCTATGACGGGAGAAACAAAGAACCAGTCACTTTTCCCGTTAAGTTTCCTCTCTTGCTTGCTCAGGGAGCCGAAGGCATTGCCGTAGGATTGTCGACCAAGATTCTTCCGCACAACTTTATCGAAATATTGGATGCGATGGTCGATGCCTTGAGGAACAACCCGATCGACCTGCTACCTGATTTTCTTCAAGCGGGGATCGCTGATTGTACCGATTACAATGGGGGTGCTCGCGGGGGGCGGGTTCGAGTGAGGGCCCGAATCGAGCAGGTTAAAAAGCATCTCCTGAAGATTACGGAAATCCCCTACGGGACCACTACGACCAGTCTGATCGACTCGATTTTGTCGGCGAATGACAAAAATAAAATTAAGGTATCCAAGATTGAGGACAACACTTCCGAGTTTGTTGAGATTCTCGTTCATTTGCCTTCGACGATATCGGCTGAGGATTCATTGCCCGGTCTGTATGCCTTTACTGATTGCGAGGTGAGTCTTGCTCCCAACGCTTGCATCATCAAAGACAATCATCCCCAATTTCTTTCGGTTAATGATTTGGTCAAGTCAGCTGCCGAATTGACCCGAGAGACCCTTCGTCTGGAATTGGAGATCAAGCTTGGGGAACTACAGGAGAAATGGCATTTTGCATCCCTTGAGAAAATCTTTATCGAAAAGAGAATTTATCGGGATATCGAAAAGGAAGAAACTTGGGAAGGGGTCATTTCAGCGGTAGACAAGGGTCTTAAGCCTTATGTCAAGTCCTTGAGGAGAGCGGTCAGCGAGGACGACATCGTTCGCTTGCTTGAAATCAAAATCAAGCGGATCTCTAAATACGATTCTTTCCGAGCCGATGAACAAATCAGAGGGTTCGAGGATGAGATCAGTGAAGTGGAGGCCAATTTGGCTCAACTTACACGTTACGCCATTCGATATTTCAAGGAATTGAAGAAAAAGTATGGCAAAGGTCGCGAGCGCAAGACTGAGATTTGCGTAGATG
>JAURNO010000214.1 GCA_030830145.1 Verrucomicrobiota bacterium | reverse complement strand
CGATTTAGTTTCGGACTAACCAAGAAAGACGATACGGGCAAGGTTATCGATCTCTTTGTCGAGGGTATCGAAAAAAACAGTTCCGGGGGATTCTGCAATGACGACCCCAGCGGACCAGCTGGCGTATATGATATTTATGGACTACTTTCCTTCATATTCGTAAGGCAGGACCTGCAGCTTCATGCCACCGTGCACCTGAAGGACCGGAAACTCCCCAAATTACGCACCTTTGCGGAAAAATATCTTCGCATGCTTCCCGATCTTGCCCGACAAGACGGTCTCGGATGGAATTATGGACGCTCCATCGGCGCTTACGGTCAGTTGCATTGCATAAGCATGATCTTACAGGCAATGCGCGACAATTGGATCAGCTCCGAGAAAATGCCTCTCTACTTGGATACGCTGAGACGCCTTTTTCAATACTTTTTCGTCACCTACATTGACCAGGAAAAGGGGGACCTCATGATCAGGGACGAAGAACGCAATACGGTCGATAACCACACGACCCGCATGGCGAACTTCGATGCCGCCCGTTATCTTTGCCAGTGGTCACGATTGGCTCGCGTGATCGGAGGTTCGCTTGCCGTCCCTCCTCCCAATCGCGCCAAAACCGCAGGGCGATTCGTCATTTTCGACAAATCCCACAAAAAGGAGCATGGCCTCTTTCTTTTCCGGGACGAGAATATCGGCTTGCAATACCAATTGCCTCTCATAGGCCCCGGAAAGGAATTGGGCTCCGACAACCTTGCTTTTCCACACTGTTCGGGCATTTTTGATTGGCCAGTCAACAAATACCTCCCGGTCATGCTTCCGGAACTTACTTTTGGAGACCAAGTTGTGATTCCATCTTATTACGGCAAAAATTGCGTAACGGGCATTGGATTGAAGAAGTCATTTTATCTTCGCTTCGATCAACCGGATTTAGTCAAAACGGATGGATCTTTCGCATACGGATTGGGAAGTTGCCAAGTTCAATGGTCATTCGGCGACGGAAAAGTTCAGTCTGAATTCGTATTCAAAGTGAAAAATCCGGTTTCGATGGATAAAATGAGGTTGGCCTTGGTTATCGGTTCTCCGCATTCCACCCACCGTCTTGGGACCACGCTTCGACAAGGAGAGGCTGGGCTTCGGGCGAACGTCGAAGTTGATGACTTCCAGGCTTCATGGGGCTCTTTCGAGACCGTTACCGAAGACCCAGATTACCGTGGTTATGCCGGGAACATGCATTACGTACAATATCTTGTTCGCGACCACCCTTTGAACATGCGCCCTGGACAGCAGTATAAGCTTGTCCTTTCCTACCACCCCGACGTCGCATTTGCGGACGAATAGAACTCTTGCGTGACCTTTAGGTTCATAGGTCATCGATTCAACTGACCCGACATGTTATCGGCCCGTGTCATTCCATGCCTGGACGTTGACGACGGTCGGGTTGTAAAAGGCATTAAATTCAAGCAAATTAGGGACGCTGGAGACCCCGTATTGGTTGCCCAAGCCTATGAAGAGCAAGGTGCCGACGAACTTGTCTTTCTCGACATAACGGCATCAAGCGACGAGCGTAACACAATGAAAGACGTGGTGGAAAGAACCGCCTCGACCTGCTTCATGCCCCTAACTGTCGGTGGAGGAATCCGAACCGTGGAGAACATTCGGGAAATGCTTTTGGCCGGAGCCGACAAGGTAAGCCTGAACACCGCGGCAATCCTAAATCCATCTCTCGTAAACGACGCATCGCAAACATTCGGTAATCAATGCATCGTCGTGGCAATCGACGCAAAAAGAAAAGAGGACGGGAGCGGTTGGTGGGTCTATACCCACGGCGGCCGCAAAGAAACCCCGTTGGATGCGGTTGAATGGGCCAAGGAAGTCGTATCTCGAGGAGCAGGCGAAATTCTTCTCACAAGCATGGACCGCGACGGTACGAAGGAAGGTTTCGATCTTGATCTCACCTGTGCAGTAAGTGAATCGGTCGAAGTCCCAGTCATTGCATCAGGCGGGGTTGGAAACCCCGAGCACATGGCGGAAGGAATCCTCAAGGGCAAAGCAAGTGCCGTCTTGGCGGCAAGTATTTTTCACTTCGGCGAATGCACGATCCCGGAAACCAAGCAAGTGATGAGGAATAAGGGCATTCCTGTCCGTCTTTGATTTTTTTCCTTTTACTTCGGCAACTTCTTCCAAGTTGCGAACGCATCATCGCCCGAACGAGAAATTTCCTTTCTGCCGTTCTTGCTGACGATCTTACCTCCCGGATCAAGTATGACCAAAAAAGGTATATGAGGAACCTGAAGTGATTTGCGAATTTCCGTTGCCTCCCGAGACTGATTTTTCAACGCAAGCCAAGGCATTTTGTATTTCATCATATAATTAGCCTGTGCCTTCGAGCTTCCATCCGCACCAATCAAAACCACTTCGAAATTTTCCTTATGAGCTTCCCTGAACTTGATCAAAGAAGGCGTGAATGCCCGGCAAGGTCCACACCAACTGGCCGAAAAATAGAGCCCGACGAATTTACCTTCAAGAACTTGAGGGGAGACTTTTTCGCCACTCTGATCCAAAAGGTCGCCACGCAGGGAGATAGGCTCGGGTGAACTTTCTTCAGGGGATGCCAGTGTTTCATCGCCATGGACTAACGCTGCGAAACCAAATATCCAACACGATAGGATTCCACAAAGGAAGAAAATGTGGGGCGGGCAATAGGTTTTCTTCATATCGATACACTAAGGATATTGAGCATTATATCCAAGGGTTTTAGGTTGTATCAGAAAGAAATATTTAGCTCAGCATCTTGGAAAAATCCTCCAAATAGCTCGTCGCAACCTTCTTGATTTCAAAAGTTTTGGCGAGTTTGCTTGCCTCCTTTGAGAAAGCATCCAGGTCATTTCCGGAATCAAGTATTTTTCGCAATTCTGCCCTCAGGTTGTCGACGAGCTGAATGCTGTCTATATCGAAAACAAAGCCGTTTTTCCCATGAACAACGAATTCTCGAAAGCAACCCAAGTCACTCACCAAAGGCACGCACCCGCAACTCATGGCTTCAAGAACGGATAAGCCAAAAGTCTCTCCTTTTGTCGCCAATGATGGATAAACGAAAACCCGTGCCTGTTGATAATGCTCCATTAATTGGCTCGAGCTAAACTCCGGATCAAGAATTTGAACGGAAGCTTTGTATTCATTCGCCAAGTTCTGAAGCTCGGAAAGGTATTGCTGCCCTCCCCCTCCCTGATCTTCACGCCACGGCCCCATGATTTTCAGAACCCAATCTTTTCTTTCCTGTTGGGCTAGACCAACGAATGCCTGAATTAACTCGAGTATGCCTTTTTCGGAATGAAGGCGTCCCGCATAAAGTAGACATTTGGGTCGTTCGTCCATAGGCGTACTTTGCGGAACGTTCCAACCAAGTGGATAAGGCAAGGTAGAAACAAGTTTCCTTCGATCGGGAATTTCTCGAATGACCGCCTCGGCAACCGATGCACTGGGTACCTGAAAACGGGAAGCTTTTTGATACAACTTCATTTGCCCTTTTGGGAAACGGCCGACATGAAGATAGAGTTTACCGAACCGGGTTCGGGGAAGTAGCAACGGCGCCCAAAATGCATGGGTCACCAATACATCCGCTTCGGAGAGAACCCTCTTGGCTCGAATCAGGTACGGGATTTCCAGCAATTTAAGCATCCAGGGATTCGATACCGCGTTCGCTCCCTTCACCCGATAGTGGGTAACCTTTCCGATCTTTTCACGAGCTGGCAAACCATCACACATCCTGGAAATATGATTTACTTCGTGCCCCTGTTCCGCGAAAGCCTGACCAAGTGCTTCCCAGGCTTTCTCAATGGCACCTCCACGCAAAGCGGGTACGGGCAAAAAGGCTCCTTGAAGAATGGTTATTTTCATCAGGTTTTGTCTCCTTCCCCACCCTTTGGGTCCTTCAAAAGTTCGATCAGTCTTTTGGCGCAGTTTCGAATATGAAGCTTCTCTTCAAAACAAGTTATGCACGCCTTGCTCATGCCAACATGCTGGGAGCTTCTCCATTCATGAAGCAAGCGAGCAACACCTCTTTCGTCATCTTCTGCTACTACACCGGCGCCGGCTTCCGTAACTTCCCTCCAAAGATTCACTTTGTCCGTTAGAAAAACGGGTGTACCCACCGAAAGTGCTTCCGCCACAACCATGCCATAGTTTTCTTGATGAGATGGCAAAATCAAAGCATCGGCCGATCTCAACGCTCCCCATTTCAAATTGCCGTATAACATCCCAGTCCATACGACCTTATTTTCCAGGCCCTTTGTTTGAGTCAAGAGTTGATTCAGATACCGATCAGGGTTTTCAAGGGGGCCGGCCAAGACCAATGTCTCCCCTTCAAGGCAAGCGTCAAGGAAAGAGGAAAGCAACAAATCCAAGCCTTTTTTTGGGTGCATTCGTCCCAAGTAAAGCAATAGTTTTCGATCTCTCAATTCCGGGAATCGAGTGAAAAATTCCTGTCGCTGCTTCTCTTCCTTGCCAGGCGGGTCGCCTACACCCAAACCCGTCACTACCTCGTTCGCCTCATAGGGTCGAAAAGTTTTCCGAGCAAGTCTACTTTCTTCTTCGGTGGTGAAGCAAACGGCTTGGGCATCCTTAAGAATTCTACCCTGACGCCACCACCAATAAAGTTGTTTCTTAAAGTGCTTGAAAGGGAAAGTTCTCTTGAACCATGGATCAAGCATACCATGAGGAAACAAAAGATAAGGAGTTCCATATTTTGCCAAACATTGGCGGGCTACCGCTCCCGGCCATTGCCAAAGTCCATGGGCTACAAGGTGGCTATCCGTATCGTGTGCTTCCTTTGGGTCGTCGGTTATGATGGACTCGACACCATGTTCACGAAGGCTTTCGTCCAATCGAATAACGGCCTCAATGACCCCACCGGTCCTAAGGTCCTTGGAATGGGTAAGGTGGACAACCCTAGTCAAGGCAGCAAAGATCGAGTACTAGTAACTCACCCAGGACTTAGAGGCCTGCGAATAGTAAGTTTTGTTTTCAGGCGAAAGATAAATCCACTGCTGTAACTTATTACTGTATACGTACCCGCCTTTGTAATAAGCGGCACCCGTCCATAACCATCCGAGATCCGCATAATGAAACCAAAACTGAGTTGGCGAAACTCCGGCTATGTAAATCCATTCGTATTGAGTATGGTACACCCAAGGAAAATGTTTGTCCCAAAAGTAACCAAACCACTCCTCGTTTTTCCAAGATGGAGTGTTGGCGTCGATTACGGTGGAATCTTTCCAAATCAAATTAAACCTGGAAGTATAGCGATAGTCGTTAAGAATGGATTTAATCGCATCGTTAATTGGCATGGCCGAAAGCCTTTTAATGTCTGAATCTTGTACAGGATCAGCATTTTCACGCCACAGTAGCTGGATAAAGGTCGCAATTTTGTAAATATTCTTTCTGAGTGGCTCGGTGTAAAGAATGTAGGATAAATTATCGATTGGAATTTCTTCGGTTAGTTTCTTAACAAATTCAACCGCACATTCACCTGCTTGGTAAACATTTGTGGTAAGTGAATCAACTCGTGGTGGAGAAAAAAATACAGGCGCCCCGACAGCTGGCACACCTCCAACACTAACCTCCCAATAGTTTCCTCCACTCAGGTTATTCCAAAAATGAACCATTCTTTTGGATCCTTGAAACATTTGTTGGAAAGTGGGTGTTGCTCCATACTTATTGGTCAGACACCGCTCTGCAAATGACCTCCTGTTGAGATCGAAGTCGTGAATGTCCTTTTCGTTTTCATAGCCAACCAGCAACGGAACGATACCATACTTCGCTATGTATTGGTCGCTGTACAAAACCGCATCAATATAATTTTCAAGCCAGCTTGTATTGACAGCTCCGGTTGGAATCCAATTGTTGAAGTCAGTCTCAAGATCAAGAAAGGAGTCGTGCCACTCTCCCATGCAAATGTGGCGGGCAGCAATAACACTCAATTTTTGCTGAAAAGAGGCGACTTCGCTTAGATCGTTGGCCCATGACTGAAGCACTTCGTCATCCCCTGAATTAATTTTTTCCAGAAGTGCTTCGACTTGTCTCGTGCTCATGTTTGAATCACTCAAATCTGAAAAAATAGACAAAGCCGTTGATTTTTCATTCAACCAAGGAGTAGGTGGTGAAACCCGGACGAGGAGCGAAGCGGAGGGAAATACAGGCGTGAAACCTCCTACCGGACCTAATTCTCCAAAAGCGACAATCTCGACAGTCCCATCCGGTTTAGCGAATTTTGCAAAATCAACATCCCAGTCGATTTTGTATTCGATTGATTTAATCTGCCCGCTTGGGGTTGTAATCGGCACTCCCGTTACATTGCCATCCAGCAAGAATCCATT
>JAURNO010000213.1 GCA_030830145.1 Verrucomicrobiota bacterium | reverse complement strand
GAGGTTCTCAACATAAGCGTTCAATTCATTCTGTGCTTGCGTCGAATCCTTGGAGCGGGCGGACCCAAACAATACAATGGTGTTTTCAACATTGTTCTCAGTAAGACGAACATCTGGTTCGATGAGTTCACATTGAACCCGGATTGGGCGGGCATGTGGACTTTTGAGAAAACTTGAATTAGCGTATGCTTTGTTGGGTTTGTTCATCTGTTTATCCTTGTTTGTCGAAGGGAAAATGAAAAGAGCAATCGCACTGAATCAAGAAAAAAGCGATCTTTTCGCTAAAGTCGGAAGACTATGGGTCGATTATGATTCATAGTTGCAAGGATGCAGCCCTAATTCATCGAGGTTCAGTCCACAGGAGGTCGACTAGAATCACAATCGTCATACAGTGTCCCCGGACACGAACCAATATTCGTTGTGATTTTTTTCAAAGACTACTTACCTGAAGATGCAAAGCTTACTGTACCCTCATCCCCTCAATCTTCATTCGCAGAGTCCATCCCAAGTGAATTGATTGATTTCCCCTCTCACGAAACATCGCAAGAGTGTTCAAGGGAGGAAATAGGGAAATGGGTCGACAAGCTCATGGCAATGCCTGCCGAGGACAATACCTCTCATGTTTCACCGGAATTAATGGATGACCCTTTTCTCTCGGCGGCTTCCAAAATTTGGAAAGAAGAGCTTAGCTAGGCGGGTACTCCTTCTTCGGATACTCGAAATCAAGGAGTTCGCAGGTTCCCGGTTCCAACTTGTCCCAAGTGTCGACATTTGCTTTAAGAATGACGATGCCGCAGGTGGGAACATTGGGAATACTCAGTTGAGCAAGAACGTTGGAAAGGTAGGTGATCGTAGGGTTATGGAATACCAAGGCGAGTGAATTGACTTGATTGGCTGTTCCTGAGATGAGTTCCACTATGGAGGAGGCTGTACCGTGATAGAGGTCTTGGTTGATTTCGGTGAGTTGTTCCTTCCACCAAAACTCACTCATGATTGATGCCGTTTCTTTGGCGCGCCGAGCATGGGAGCAAATGATCTTGTCGGGGTTTGGCCAGTTTTCAGCCATCCTTCGAGCAAGCGAGGGAGCGTCCCGGTTTCCCCTTTCGTTTAACGGACGCTCTTCGTCTTTTAGGTCTGAGTCACCCCAAGAGGATTTGGCGTGGCGTATAAGGAATAAAGTTTTCATTGGTTTGTGATCAATGTTCTTATTTTTCTGTTTGCCTGGGAAGGTTCAATTGTGATGATAGGAGAATGAGATCTTATCCTCCGATCTTGCTTTTTGCAATTTTGCTTTCCTTTGGGTGTTCGGACGACGGATCGACTGAAACCCCTCAACCCAAGGAACTCCTCGAATCTCAGTCGGCACCCGTGGACTCTTCTCCACAGAGTCCCCTGAGCAATTCATTTGTCTCCTCCGATCGAGGCATTGATGCAATCATGAAGGATTTTTCCGGTCCCATTGATACTTACCCCGTTATCGATCAAGCGGAAACACTTGTCAGGAAAAATGGGAGAACTTACCGGAGGGGATTGGAGGACGAGCCTTTCAACGGAACCGTTGTCGAGACCTTCCCCGACGGTAGCTTGTCGCTGAGTACGACTTTTTTCGAAGGGAAGCCTCATGGCTTTCAAAAAAGGAACTTTCCGAATGGTGTTTTGGCAATGGAGGTATTTTTTGACAAAGGAGTCCTTGCGGGAACGAAGACCAAAAGGTGGAGGAACGGCCAAATCAGGGAAGAAGAGTATTGGAGTGACGGGAAGTTCAAGGGGCGAAGGCTTTGGGATCCTGAAGGAAGATTGACGCGGGAGGAAATGGTTCCCGAGAACTAAACGATTCCCTCTTCAATTTCCTTGATCTTGTCAAGGTAGGTACCAAAGTCTCCAATGCGCAGAATTGACAAATTGGAGAAATCATCCCTTCTTTCAATTGCCCTGATCATTTCAAAGGCATTATCGGAAAGGCTGTCTGGTACCACCACCACCAAATGCCTTGCTCGTAGTCTGAAATTGGTGTTGCTCAGGGTGCTTATGAGGGAGAGTTCTTCCTGTTCCCCCCAAGAGTTTTTGACTTCGATGCCCAATGACCATGCCGTGATCCATAAATCGGTTTCGCCTACGACGTATCTTTTTTCGAATGAGATTTGTCTGAGATTCAATTTGTGTTCGCAGATATGAATGAGGTCCATGATGCTGGCCGAGTTGGTGGCAAGCGAATCTCTTTCTTTGGATACGAGGGAGGCAAGATAGGAGTTGAGGTCACCACGATGGAGCATTTGCATTCGCTCTCGGGCGTAGTTCCTAAGTTCCGGTTCGGGGAAGAGCACACTCAGTGATGTTTCCTGCTGAGGAGGAACGAAACCGCTTTGAGTTGCCCGTTTCTCCACGCCATGAATGGTTCGGTCCAAATCCTCGGGGAAAGTCAATGGATGAACACTTAAATGGTAATTTCCCTGTTTACGGGATAGTTCACTGAGTTGTTCGCGAACCCACATTGCCATGAAAAAGGCTTCCTTGTTGGTCTCGTAGCTTTTCTCGAAACTTTTGACTTTTTCACGGTAAGCCGTTACTCCAACGTCGAAAGAATCGTAAGGTCCGTCCACACGGTTGACTTGAGAGGCCAATTCCTCGAGGAGATCCCTGTCGTCCTTCCAATCTCTTCTTCTCCTGTGGTAAACAGGGGTACCTATGGTTGAGGCTTTGGGTCGTTTGAAATTAGAGGGATTTTCCACTTTTAAAAGGGTAAACGATACCAACCCTTAGAAGATCTCGAACACAATGCAATCTTTTAAGGCCTTTTCGCTACGACCTTGCCATTGCTTAGAGAGTTCATAATTTGGCGATATGTTAGATGCATTAAAAACAAGCCCGCTTTTTTGTATCCCGATTACGCTCATTACCGTTTGTTTCGGAAGTTTGTCCCTATCTGCCAATTCTTCCGCCACTGACCAAAACCGCAGTTCCACTCCTTCGCAAATCATTCGCGTCATCCAACCCGGTGTTTTCGACGTCCAAACAAACCAATTCATCGTGCGAATGCGGGCTTGGGGCATCGGTTTTCCCCAACGGGGTCAACCCGGTTACGATCAGGCACTTTCTTACTCGGAAAACAGACTGGTTTCCACGAAACCTGAATTCAGAGTTAGAAGGGAATTCGATGAGAAGAACTTAAAAGTCACCGAAGTTTTGCTTTTGGACGGTAGTCTCAATTTCACCAAGGATGCAATTGCTTTGGGAATCGGATGGCATTTGGAAAAGGAAACAAACCGCTACGGTCCTTTCCTGCTTGCCCAACTGAAGGCAAAACGCGCCAATGCGGGGATTTGGGCAAATAACTTTAATTATTCGCAAGTCATTGAACCGCTTGGCAGACCAAGTCCGAATCTCCCAGGATTGATGAATCGAAGAGACAACTTCGTTCCAAGTTTGAGCTTTTGGGTGACCAGTTTCGGCAAAATCCATAGGCCCGGTTGTTCTTTTTACCAAAGAGGTCGAGGGGTGCTTTCCACAAAGCCGACTGGAACGGACTGCAGGATTTGTGGAGGAAGAAACCCCAAGTGATTCAACTTGCTGTTTTAAACTGATTATCGAAATGGGATTATTTTAAATCGTCTATGATAATTTTCCTCTCGTTACGTTGGGAATTTTAATGCTATGAATAGTATCTAGATTATGTATACGCCAAATCTGTCTGAATTTCCCGAATTCTCTCTTGAACGCCTTCTTGTCACTTGCTTCGGTCATACGCCGTCTGCAAACTTGAAGACCTGCATCTTGATCGACTTACCCGATTTATCGCTCATGTCGGACAAAAGGTTTTTGGACCAAAACGGGTTTAATGTGCAAAAATACGCTCATAATGTTTTCCTCAAGTTGTTGGATGAGGGGGTCTCTGAGAAAATGGGTTACGCATGCAATGATTTTTTTGCATTCAAGACAACGGGAGGAAGCAACTTGGACCCTGAAGATGAGTTGGTGGACTGCGAAGGTAATTTCTTTACTTTCAGTAAAGACATTTGCCCCAATTATGACTTGATTCTCGCCATAACCGACTTCTCCTTGACCGCTCCCTTGACCGCCATGGCCAAAGTGCATGGCTTCCGTGGAGCGACCCTTCACGGGGTGAATGATATCATTCTCAATTCCGGACTTTCCGTAGACTACCACATGGTCAGCAAACAAGCTGAACT
>JAURNO010000212.1 GCA_030830145.1 Verrucomicrobiota bacterium | reverse complement strand
CTGTCCATGTCCCACTTCATGCGCTCACGATCCTGATCGAATTCGATCCTCTCCATTTCAAAGTGAAGCTTTCTAAGCTCGATTTCCAAGTGCATTCGCTCGATATCCAAGTGCATCTCCTCCAGTTCATCTTGGCCGTGTTCGTCATGTTCGTCATCATGGTGTTCTCCATCGTGATGGTCGTCGTGGTCCTCGTGATGGCCCTCGTGGCGATCTCCGTCACGGCGGTCGTCATGCTTATTACGATGGCCGTCGTGGTCGTCATGCCGGCGGCCCCTGTCGTGGTGGTCGTCTCGACGCTCACCATGGATTGCCATCCACTTGGCTTTAGCCTCCCTCTCCGAGAGCTTGCCCTCGGCAACGGCACGCTTAATGGCTTCCATCATGCGAAGCTTATGATCATCATGTCCGCCTTTTTCATGATGCGCCTCTTTCTTTTTACGAACGGCCGCCATCCATTTGGCCTTGGCATCTTCCTCGGAAAGCTTGCCTTCCTTGACCGCTTGCTTGAGCTTGGCTCCGAAACCTGCCCATTCATCACCTTCGTGATCTTTGGCCGACAAACAGGAAACCAAGGCAATGAGTCCAATCAAGGACAGTGAAAAAAACGATTCTACTTTCATCTTACCGTGGGGGTTGGGGATAATAAAAAACAATAAGTTTACATAAAAACATACAAAATTATAAAACAAAAGCTTTTTAACCGCTTGATCAAGCTTCGAGAGGTCATCATTTTCAGCCCTATGAAATCGATCCCAACAGCCTTATTGTCTTTATTTCTTTTCGCCATTCCCTGCCTCGGGAAAAAACCCAACGTCATCCTCGTCTTCATCGACGACATGGGATGGGGAGACTTTTCATGCTTCGGCAACGAAGCCGCCCAAACGCCTCATATCGACCGATTGGCCAAGGAGGGTATCCGCTTCGAGCAGTTCTACGTCAATTCTCCTATTTGCTCACCGTCCCGCACTGCGATCTCAACGGGTCAATATCCCCAGCGTTGGAAGATTACCTCCTACCTGAGCAACCGGGACCATAATAAGCAAAGGGGAATGGCTCAATGGCTCGATCCCAAAGCTCCCATGCTTGCCCGATCATTGCAAAAGGCAGGTTACGCCACCGGACACTTTGGGAAATGGCACATGGGCGGCCAACGAAACGTAGCCGACGCCCCCGCCATTACCGAATACGGCTTCGACGAATCCCTGACCAATTTCGAGGGTATGGGTCCCAAGCTCTTGCCTCTCACCCTCAAACCCGGACAAGACCTGGACAAACCAGGTAAGATTTGGGGAGATGCCGAACGGCTCGGAAAAGGGGTGCGCTGGATGCAACGTTCCAACATCACCGAAGGTTTTGTGGAGGAAGCGATCCCCTTCCTAAAAAAGGCGGTCAAAGAAGGAAAACCGTTTTACGTCAACCTCTGGCCGGACGACGTGCACAGTCCGTTCTGGCCTCCCACGGCCAAGTGGGGGGACGGTTCCAAGCGCAGGCTTTATCTGTCCGTCCTGGAGACCATGGATGAGCAACTTGGTAAATTGTTCGACTTTGTCCGCAACGATCCAAAGCTTGCTGAGAATACCCTGATTCTGGCTTGCTCGGACAACGGTGCGGAAAAAGGGGCTGGCGTTTCCGGTCCGTTCCGGGGATTCAAGACGCACCTGTTCGAGGGAGGGATCCGTTCATCGCTTGTGGCCTGGGGGCCCGGCTTGATTCCATCTAACAAGAATGAGGATGCTGGGAAAGTGAACCTGAAGTCGGTCTTCTCCGCGGTGGATTTGGTTCCCACTTTGCTGGAATTGGCGGAAGTCCCTCACGCCAAAGGCGTCAAGTATGACGGGGAATCCCTACCCGACGTTTTGCTCGGGAAAAGCGAAGCCTCCCGCAAGCAGCCACTCTTCTTTCGCCGCCCTCCGGATCGCGACTCCTTTTACGGGGTAAAGGATCTACCCGACCTGGCGGTTCGCTCAGGGAAATGGAAGCTGCTCTGCGAGTACGACGGGACTGATGCCCTTCTCTACGACATGAAGAACGACCAGGGTGAGACCAAGGATTTGTCCAAGAAGCATCCCGAGGTCGTTGCCCGCTTGAGCAAGGCAGTCATTGCTTGGCACAAGTCCATGCCTGCGGACAATGGACCGGCCCTCGCTTCCAAGCCCAAGAAAAAGAAATAAAAACTTGGATCGCTCCTGTTCTGCCGAGCGAGATCAGGCAACCACTTCGTGGACGACATGGTGTTCCTCGACACCAGTTAGTCGTTGATCAAGCCCAAGCGAACGGTAAGTCAATTTTTCGTGATCAAGACCAAGGAGGTGAAGAAGGGTGGCGTTAAAATCATTCACATGGACTGGCCGATCGGTAATTCCGTAACCCAAGTCATCCGTGCGGCCATGAACGTGACCCGCTTTGACTCCACCTCCTGCCATCCAAACCGTGAAAGCTTCCTTGTGATGGTCGCGACCGCTTCCCTGAGCCATGGGGGTACGACCGAATTCAGCGCTCCAGACAACCAATGTCTCGTCAAGCAACCCTCTTTCCTTGAGGTCCTTGATCAAGGCGCCGATCGGTTGATCAACCTGCTTGCATTTCTTGGGCAAACCGCCTACGAGACCGCTATGGTGATCCCATCCCTGATCGAACAACTGAACGAAGCGCACGCCCCGCTCGACCATACGCCTGGCAAGCAGGCAATTGTTGGAAAAACCAGAACCCCCCACTTTGGCGCCATAAGCTTCCAAAGTCTTCGATGACTCGGTGGACAAGTCCTTGAGCTCGGGCACGCTCGACTGCATGCGGTAAGCCATTTCATATTGACTGATACGGGTGGCAATCTCGGGATCCCCCACCCCATGCAACTGTTGCTGGTTTAATTTGTTGACCGCATCGACGACGCGCTTGCGGGCTGCCGGGTCGACCCCCTTGGGGTTGGAGAGAAAAAGAACGGGGTCTCCCTTGCCCCGAAACTCGATTCCCTGATAGACGGAAGGCAGAAACCCGCTCCCGAATATACTGTTTCCAGCCCCGGGGTATTGTCCGGTAACCATGACCACGAAACCGGGCAGATCCTTGTTCATGGAGCCAAGTCCATAGTTGGTCCAAGCCCCGAGACTCGGGCGACCGAAGCGCTCGAAACCGGTCTGCATGAACATCTGGGCCGGAGCATGATTGAACTGATCGGTATGCAGGGTGCGGATGAAGCACATTTCATCGGCACAACTCTGCAAATTCGGAAGAAGGTCGGAAATTTGAATACCCGATTGTCCGCAACGACGGAAGTTGAACTTCGGGTCTTTCGAGGTTCCCATCAACTTCGGGCGGGAACGGATAAAGGCGAGTTGCTTGCCTTCGAACATTTCCTTTGGACAAAGCTCACCATCCCTCTTTTGCAATTCGGGTTTGTAATCGAAGAGGTCGAGGTGCGAAGGAGCGCCTACCAAATGAAAATAGATCACGCTCTTGGCCTTGGGAGCAAAGTGAGCGATCGGAGAAGCGACCCCGCCACGAAGATCTTGTCCGAGCATCTCGGCCAAGGCAAATCCACCGACGCCCATGCCTACCCGTTGAAAGAGTTGTCGGCGGGTAAGATTCTTTTGGTAAGTTTCGAGCGGATTCATTTGAGATAAGTTCGACTAACCCTTCGTAATCGTCTCGTCCAAATTAAGCAATGCATTGGCCACGAAAAACCAGGCCGCCCAGTCAATTCGAGACAAACCAGGCGAGACCTTCAGAACGCTCCCCTGCCCGACTAACTCTGCCGCTTCCTTTGGGTTGGCTTTCAATCGTTTCCGTTCCGCTTGGAGCAAGTCAGTAAGAATCTGCATTTCCTTTTCATTGGGCTCCCGGGAAAGGGTTCGACGGAAGGCCGACCGCAAGGCGTGCCTATCCCCTTTGTCTACTGATGACTCCAAAATTTCAGCAGCGAAGCCCAAGGCCATCTCCACATAGGCCTCGTCGTTCAGGAGGGTCAGGGCTTGCAAGGGGGTATTGGTCCGACTGCGCTTGGGAAAGCAGGACGAACGGTCGGGGCCGTCGAAATTCACAAAACTGGCATAGGGCGCCGCCCTCCGCCAAATGACGTACACACCGCGCCGGAAACGATCCTCGTTTTTGGCTGCGATATATTTTGGTTCATTCCGTCCGGTTTGGCGCCATAGCCCGTCCGGTTGAGGAGGATAAACGGGTGGCCCGCCCATTTTCTCAGACAGCAAACCGGAAATCCGCAACCCGTTGTCCCGGATCATTTCAGCGGACATGCGAAGGCGTGGTCCACGCATGAAAAACAAATTATTAGGATCAACCGAGAGCATGAAAGGTGTAACCTTCGAGCTTTGCCCATAGGTTGAGCTCAGGGCGATCAGCTTGTGAATATGCTTCATCGACCATCCGCTTTCCATGAACTCCACAGCCAACCAATCCAAAAGCTCGGGGTGCGTGGCCGGTTCGCTTTGGGAACCGAAATCAGACTCCGTGGAAACGATTCCCGCACCGAAGAATTGGCCCCACCATCGGTTCACGGCGACTCTTGGAGTCAGAGGATTGTTGCGATCGACCAACCACTTGGCCAAGCCCAAACGATTCCGGGGCCACTCCTCCTTCCATGCATGAAGGCTTTCGGGTACTCCCGCTTCCACTTTTTGCTTGGGGTTCAGGTAGTTCCCACGCCCCATGACGTGTGTCTCTCGGGTCTCATTCATCTCCACCATCACCAAGGTGGTGGACGGAGAAATTTTCTTGAGCTCCACCTCCTTTTCTTTGGTTCGCTTACGCAGGGCAAGCAAAACTGGGCGGTCTTGTTCAAAGAGGGCTTTCAATTCGTTCTCCTCCTTG
>JAURNO010000211.1 GCA_030830145.1 Verrucomicrobiota bacterium | reverse complement strand
ATTTCCGACCTGGACGATTTTCTTTCCGCTCTAAGCAAGAGAGTGGAGGATTTCCACGCCATCGGATCTCGAATTTCGGATCATAGTTTCCCGTATTTCTTTTGCGACTTCCCGAGCGACGAGGACGCCAAAAGAATTTTTCAAAATACCCTCGAAGGCCAAAACGCCGAGCGACCGGAAGAGGAAGCCTTCGGGGCGTATGTCATGCTTCATCTGGCCAAGCTTTATGCCAGGAAGGAATGGACCATGCAGATTCACCTGGGTCCGTTGCGTAACAATTCGAGCAGACTGATCCAATCCTTCGGACCGGATGCGGGAACCGACTCGATCGGAGATTGGCCGCAGGCCGAAAGGATGGGCCATTTCCTGGATCGTTTGGACTCGGAGAATTCTCTTCCCAAAACCATCGTTTACAACAACAACCCTTCGGACAATTTTACAGTGGCCACGATGCTCGGAAATTTTCAGCGCGAGGTTCCGGGCAAGATGCAGTTCGGGTCAGGCTGGTGGCATCTCGACCAGCGCGACGGGATGGAGGAACAACTCAAGACACTTTCCAACTTGGGACTGCTTTCCCGCTTCGTGGGCATGCTCACCGATTCGCGCTCCTTTCTGTCTTTCCCCCGCCACGAGTATTTCCGGAGAATTCTGTGCAACCTGCTGGGAACATGGATGAAGGACGGGTTCGTACCGAACGAGCCGGAAATGATCGGAGATCTGGTCAAGCGGATTTGCTACTCGAACGCCCGCGAATATCTTAAATTGGACGAGTAAAAGATCCTCAGCGGGTGGGAATCCGTATTTTCACGACGCCCGACGCGCCTTTAAGAGAATGGGTCGACGTTACGCCCAAGGGGGAATGAATCGTTACGCTTTCGATCGGATTGCCCTCGGTTTGCGAAAGAAAGACTTGAGGCTCGGCAGAGGAGAGGTAGGAACACCCCAAGCTTAATTGGCAAGTTTTGCGCCGGCCATCCCGGTAAACCAAAAGCAATCGCGAACCCGTCCCGCGGAGGTTTCCAGCGTCCCCGGATATTCTCAGGCAGAGGGGGATTCCTGCACCGGATTGGTTGATCAGGGCTTTCGGTTTCCCTGAGTTGAAGGAGGCCAGAAGATCGGGTCTCGAATCGCCGTTTAGGTCTTGAGCGAGCAAGGCCCGGCCGTCCCCCTGAAAAAGAATTCCGCTTTCATGCTCCATCAAGGACCTGAACCCTCCTTTCCCGTCTCCCAGCAAAAGAAGGCCGGTCCCTCCGTTCAGGCGGCCGGTTTCGGGTTGCATGGGAAAAAAGTTTTGATTCGCCGCCAGGTCGTCCCATCCGTCCCCGTCAAAATCGGCAATGGCCATTCCAAAGAGGGGTGAGGTTTGAGCCAAGCGGGGAAACTTCCTGAAGGTAAAGGTTCCCTTGCCCGAGTTGATGAGCAAGCCGGAGGCCAGCTCGTTGATCTCCAATTTCCGTGTCTGCCTGAGGATTTCGGGTTGGTAAATTTCGGAAAGGCCGGCCGAGGCAAAGGCATGAAAGGTCTTGAATTTCTTGGCGAGGCTGGGGATGGCCTGTGTCGAGCAGCTTTTGCCCCGCACGGGATAGACGTGTCCATTCTCCTTGCAGGCTTCCACAAAACGCGACTTGCCGGATCCATCGACGTCTCCCCAGTAAGCGAAGTATGGATTCTCTGCAGAAACATGGTATTTGGTATTCAGGCCCATGTTGCCAACCACGTAGTCAAGGTCGCCGTCGTTGTCGAAGTCGCCATGAGTAACCGAAGTCCACCATCCCAAACGCTTTGCCGTTCCGGCTTCCCGGGTACGATCGACCAATTTCCCTTTCTCGTTTTTCCAAAACTCGACGGGTCCCCATTCCGTGGTCACAACGAGATCAACCCACCCGTCGGAATCGTAATCACTCCATAGGGATGAGGTGACCATGCCGGTATTCTTAAGTCCGGGTGCGAGCGCCTCGGTTCGGTCGACGAACTTCCCTCCTTCATTCTGAAGCAATGAACTGCCCGGCACCTCGGGGTATTGACCCCGCGTCACTCGCCCTCCGACGAAGAGGTCGAGGTCTCCGTCACGGTCGAAATCGCAAGCCGAAACGCTTCCTCCACTGTCCCGAAGGTCGGGAGTGTTGGGTAAACCAAGGGTGAATGCCCCCTTGCCGTCGTTGAGAAAGAGACGGTCACGAAGGTAAAGAGAGGAAACGCCTGGATGGTATCCCCCCGAGACCACGTACAGGTCCAGGTCACGGTCGGAATCGGCGTCAAAGAAAACCGAGCCCATGTCTTCGAAAGGAAGAAGTTCCTGGGCCCTGAAATAACGTTGGGGAAGGCTTGAAAAACGCGGACCTGCCTCTCTCTTTAGCAACCGGGAACCAGTCCCGCCCCCCTGACCGTGAAAAAGATCGATTTTTCCATCCCCGTCGACGTCGCCCGTGCTCAAACCGGACCCCAGTCGTGACGGTTGAAAGGGAAGGAGCGGTTGAATGGAAAAATCATCGACGACGTTTTCACGGTGCCGGAGATCGGAGGGAAAGACTTCTTGGCTTTGGGCCTGAAAAAGAGCAGGTTGGCTCCCCTTTTTTTCAGCGAGTAAAGAATTGGCATCGGATTGGTGGACGACGAACCGTCTGTCGACCGCGAGGTTTTTGAATTCCTCGACTTGCCCCCTCGGCCACGTCACTTCCATCTTTCGGATGACTTTGGCTTTCCCTAGGCCAAAATGGAGTACAGGCGCATTGGCGGAAGCATAGCCTTGAGAGGAAGAAAGCGTCCGCCAGTGACTTCCCAACCCGGTCACGATCTTGACTGTAGCCCCAATCGCCCAGCGGTTCCGGTCTTCACCGATTAAGCGAACTATAACCCTTGACCCCTCTTGGGAATCGTTCCTGTAGAAGAGATATGGATTGTCCATGGATGCAACCGCGGCATCCAAATCGCCATCCTGGTCGAAGTCCGCCAAGGCGACCCCGTAGCTTACCCCACGCTCATCGAAACCCCATTCCCGGGAAACCTTCGAAAAAGAAATTCCTCCTTCATTACGGAAGATGAAGTTCTCGTCTTTTTTCGGGGGAGAGTTTCTCCAAAAGTTTCTCTTCGCTTCCGCCGTTTCGAGTGCTTCGGATTGTTTGAGAAAATCCGAATTCGTACGGTCCTGCGTCATCCCGTTGGTTCCGATCAGATCAATCCAACCATCGTTGTCAAAATCACCGAACTTGACCGACCAGGTCCAGTCGGTCCCGGCAAGCCCAGCCATGTGGGCAACTTCCAAGAAGGCCTTGCCCCCGGTATTCAGGTAGAGTGAGTTGCGCATGTACTGGCGCGGACTGGCGGTTCGAAGAAACCAACCGTCCTTTTCCATGTCCCCCATGCCGATCTTCGATTTGTAATGATTCGATCCCGCCATGTCCGTGGTCATGAGATCAAACCACCCGTCATTGTTCACGTCGCCTTGGTCGACCCCCATCGAGAACCAGGGAAGATGAGGCAAAACCTCCTGGGCGACTTCCTTGAATCCCCTCCCCTTTTCGTTGCGGTAAAGACGGTCGGGGCCATAAAAATCATTGGCGACGTAAAGGTCCGGCCAACCATCCCGGTCATAATCAAACCAAACGGCCGCCAACCCTTCGTCCGTCCCCGTGATGCCAAGTTCACGTCCGACTTCCCGAAACCGGTCTCCGTCGTTGCGGTATAGAAGATCATACTCCCCTGCCTTCACCACCCGGACACCTTCGGCAGGATGGCGGACCAAATTAAAGATCTCACGGTATTTCTCCTCCACTGTCAGCTGCCCTCCGACGACCTGGCCCTTGACCTCCATCCCTTCCCTAGGAGAGGGCTTGTCGGACAAACGATTGGTCACCAAAAAAGCGTCCAAATCTCCGTCCCGGTCATAATCGGCAAAGGCCATTTGGACACTCGCGCCCGTTCTATCCAGATACAACTCCTTGGCGATGTCCTTGAATTTACCATTCCCCAAGTTACGCAAAAGCAAGTTCCGGTCACCTGTTCCGGCAACGAACAAATCAAGAAGGCCATCCCCGTCGTAATCCACAAAAGTGCAACCAACCGCCCAATGATTGGCAAAGAGGTCTTTCAACCCTGCCTTGTCCGTGATGTCTTCGAACTTGCATCCTCCCGAATTTCGAAACAAGCGGTGCCCACCGTAGGGGTGAGCGAAGAACAAATCATCCCATCCATCTCCGTCGAAATCCCCCGCACAGACTCCCCGTGCATGACGGGTCGTCATGAAATGAGGGTTTTCGTCTAAAAAGTCGGAATCACCAAGATCCTGCTTCGCAGAGTGAAACTTGAGACCACTTTGATCTTCACCAATTTTGGTGAAAACGTGGTTGGTGTTTTTGCTGCCGGAACGGTCCGCAAGTGGAAATTCCTTGATCCTTTTGGATTCGCTTGCAAAACAAAGAGCTACATATGCTCCAAAAGGAACAAAGGAAAGCAAGAGGAAGGTGTGTGCGAATCGAATATAAATAATGAATGTTTTTCATAATTCTTAATCAACAAAAAAATGAAACTTTCCCGACAGTCGAGCGTTTAACCTTTAAACATCAACCCAAACCAACGATACAACCCATATGAAAAAGTTTCTAACTAT
>JAURNO010000210.1 GCA_030830145.1 Verrucomicrobiota bacterium | reverse complement strand
GACCAAGTTTTGATTGGTTTACGATCGCCATTGGACTGTGCCTGGGAAACCTTCTTCATGAGATTAGAATCGACGAAGAAGCCTTTTTTTATAGATCTTGTCATGGAATAAAATTATTTGAGCCTTCTGCCGTTCCGGCGGACTAGGATTTGTGAATTGGATGGCTTGGATTTTTTTCTGGTAGGGAAACCCTTGGAGAGTTGGCCCCAAGGGGAGGAGGGATGACCTCCACCCGAGGTTCTGCCTTCTCCACCGCCCATCGGATGATCGACGGGGTTCATGGCTACACCACGAACGCGAGGACGACGGCCTTTCCAGCGATTTCTTCCCGCTTTTCCGATAGTAGATTTTTGGTGACTGGCATTTCCTACGGAACCAATAGTGGCGCGGCAATTTTCCTTAACAAGACGGATTTCTCCACTTGGCATCTTCAATGAAGCTTGCCCGCCGTCTATTGAAACCAAACGAACTTCAGAGCCAGCTGAGCGAGCAATGACCGCCCCTGCACCAGGAAGCATTTCCACACAATGGACCTTTGTGCCCATCGGAAGCATATTCAAAGGAAGACAATTTCCGGGCTCAAAATCGATTTTATCATTTGAACTCAACACGGTGTCTCCGACATTGAGATCGGCCGGCGCCAAAATGTAGGCTTTTTCTCCGTCGGAATACTCCAATAAAGCCAAATGGGCAGTACGATTAGGGTCGTATTCGAAAGCAATCACGGTGGCTGCCTCGTCTAATCGCTGCCTGCGGAAATCAATTTGACGGTAAAGACGCTTATGGCCTCCGCCCCTGCGACGGGATGTTATTCTGCCGTATGCATTGCGACCCTTCTTGCGATGAACTCCTTTGGTCAAAGACTTTTCAGGGCGCTTATCGGACAGTTCAACCTTGTTCTTGAAGTAGAAACGGCCGGAGGGGGTAACTGGTTTTTGTTGTACTACTGGCATGATTTGCTTCCTCCTATTAGGCCAAGTCAATGCTGTCACCAGCTTGCAGGGTAATGACGGCTTTCTTAAAGCCACTAGTAAACCCCTGCTTGTTTCGACGGGTTCTATCCCTTTTGGCCTTGGGTTTTACATTTAGAACATTCACTTTCAATACTTTTACTCCAAAAGCATTTTCGACAGCGGTCTTAACATTGGTTCGTGAAGCACTGCTTGAAACGATGAAGGAGTATTTGTTGAGGTTGGCGGAAAGCATAGTTGCTTTCTCCGTCAACAAGGCTTGATTTAATATGGAAACTGTTTCCTTCATGACTTGGGTTCCTCGTTACCAAATTTTGCAAGAATGACATCCAAGCCCTTGAGGCTGAAGATGATTTGATCGGCCTGTACGATATCCAATGCGTTGAGGTCCTGAGCTCTTCCCAAACGTGCATGGGATAAGTTTCTTCCAGCAAGACCAACTTGATCAGTGAAAGCATCCGAAATTACCAAAATCTTCTTGGACTCTGGTGCGATGGAAACAAGGAGTGACTTGAAGAGTTTGGTTTTAGGTTCAGCTACTGACCATTCTTCTATTAAAGAAATATTTTCTGCAGCTGCCTGATCACAAAGCGCTCTTTCCATCGCCAAGTGCTTGATTTTCTTGTTAACCTTCTGGTTGTAAGAACGAGGTCTTGGACCAAAAGCTACTCCTCCTCCACGACGCTGGATCGCTCGCTTGTCTCCGGCACGCCCAACACCCAAACCTTTTTGTCTGTGAATTTTCTTACCGGACCCCGCGACTTCGGCTCGAGTTTTAGTGGAGGCATTGCCTTGTCTTTGGTTGGCATGTGTGGCAATTATAACCTGACGAAGAGCATCCTGACCTTTTCCTTCCTCCATGCTGGGAAAGTGTGGAACATCATGTTCGCTCGAAGAGGTACCGTCAGTCTTAAACAACTTGAATTTCATAATACTGTGCTTACGAGGGGTTCTTGGATTTCTTCGCTACCCGCAAGGTAATGATAGAGCCCTTGTGACCAGGAACACTGCCTTTGACCAAAATCAGGTTCTTATCGGCAAGAATTTTGACTACGGCAAGGTTTTGGGTCGTACGGCTGACGTCTCCCATGTGCCCAGGCATCTTCTTGTTTTTGAAAACACGCCCAGGCCACTGGCAGAGTCCGTATGAGCCCCCCCTGCGATGAAACATTGATCCATGAGATGCAGGTCCACCCGCAAAATTCCAACGTTTAACTACACCCTGAAAGCCTCTGCCTTTTGTTTTGGAAACGACATCGATCATTTTAACATCCTTGAAATGATCTACGGTGATTGCGTTTCCGCGCTCGAAATCATGTTCATCAGAGCACCTTATTTCTTGGGCAACCTGCTGTGCGTCAACACCAGCTTTCGCAGCATGACCTTTGGAGCAATTGTTTGCTTTGTTAGGTGACTTCCCTTGCGGGTTGTATCCGATTTGAATGGCTGAGTAACCATCCTTGTCGACTGTCTTGACCTGAAGGACGGGACATGGTCCAGCTTCTATTATAGTGACCGGAACAAGATTATTGTCACTATCGTACACCTGGGTCATCCCAAGCTTTTTTCCTAGTATTTGAAGTTTCATACTTTAAGCGGCAGGCGGCGAATGCCATTTGAGAACCTGCTTTAAAGGTTTTGTTTTGTTAAACGTTGATGTTAATTTCTACACCTGCCGGCAAATTGAGTTTCTTAAGTTCGTCGACGGTTTGTACAGTTGGTTCGATGATATCGATAAGTCGTTTGTGAGTTCGTAATTCAAATTGATCCATGGATTTCTTATCCACGTGCGGTGACCGGTTGACTGTGTATCGCTCTATGCGCGTTGGCATGGGGATCGGTCCAGCAACACGAGCACCTGTGCGTTTAGCCGTATCAACGATATCTGATGCGGACTGATCAATGACCCGATAATCGAAGCCCCTGAGTTTAATTCGTATGCGTTGTCCGTTCATTATTAAGTACGAGCTGGTTCCCGAGATGATGTTTCAACAATTCCTTGAACAAGGCTTTGGGGGACTTGCTCGAAATGCGAGGGGGTCATGGAATAATCCGCTCTTCCCGAAGAGAGGGAGCGCATGTCAGTTGAATAGCCAAACATATTTTCGAGCGGTACGAAAGCGTCTATAACACAGACAGTACCTCTTGTTTCCATCCCCTGAATTTGGCCACGGCGACGATTGAGATCTCCCATCAATTCTCCCTGATATTCATCGGGAGTTGAAACTTCAACTTTCATGATTGGCTCCAATAAAATAGGAGAGGCTTTTTGCATAGCGTCCTTGAAAGCAAAAATTCCTGCCATTTTGAAAGCCATTTCAGATGAATCAACATCATGAAATGAACCGTCTATTAAAGTTACTTTAAAATCTATTACGGGATAACCAGCAACAACTCCTCCTAATGCTGCTTCTTTAATTCCATCGAAGGTAGGTTTTATGAATTCCTTGGGTATCGCACCACCGACGATTTTGTTCTCAATCTCAACGCCTTTACCTTTTTCTTGCGGTTCAAGATTGATGACGGCATGACCATATTGGCCGCGACCACCAGATTGTCTGACGAATTTGCCTACACCCTCGGAAGCGTTCAGCATAGTTTCGCGATAAGCGATTTGTGGCTTTCCTGCAGTTGCTTCAACTTTAAACTCACGAAATAAGCGGTCACGAATAATATCGAGATGCAACTCGCCCATCCCCGCAATAATCGTTTGCCCTGTCTCCTCGTTCGTAGTCAATGCAAAGGTCGGGTCTTCTTCCGCCAAACGTTGTAAGCCGATTCCCATCTTCTCTTGGTCAGCTTTGGTGGCCGGCTCGATGGACATGGATATGACAGGTTCGGGAAATGAGGGAGGCTCGAGCCGGATATCGAGGTCTCTGTCAGCTAAGGTATCTCCGGTTACGACATCCTTTACACCGATGAGCGCACAAATATCACCCGAGTACGCGACTTCGATGTCCTCTCTGGCATCCGCCTTCATAATCATGAGCCTCGATACACGCTCAGTTTTCCGAGTGCGTGGATTGTATAGGGGCGTTCCTTTTTTAAGAGTACCTTGGTAAATGCGGAAAAAGACCAATTTGCCTACATAAGGATCGGTCATCAACTTGAAAGCTAATCCAGCTACTTTTGCAGAATCATCGGGCTTGACCGCTGTTTCGACACCGCCTGAGTCTTCACCCTTCATTGGGGGAAGATCAAGTGGGTTTGGAAGGTAGTCGACTACTGCGTCCATGAGCATTTGAACACCTTTGTTCTTAAATGCACTTCCGGGAATAACCCCTACGAACTTTAGAGAAAGAGTAGCTTTTCGGATGGCGAGTTTGAGTTCGTCTTGCGAAATGTCCTCTCCGCCGAGGTACTTTTCTGCAATTTCATCGTCAAAATCAGATACCGCCTCTATAAGAGACTCGCGGTATTCTTCAGCCTGACTTTGGAGTTCGGAGGGAATTTCAACATAGTCGAATTTGACCCCGGATTCATCGCTTGCATCGTAAACACAAGCTTTCATCTTAACGAGATCAATGAGGCCGTTGAACTGGTCCTCGGCACCAATGGCCAAGTAGAGAGGATGGGCATTTGCCCCCAACTTGTCACGCATTGTTTGAACCGCATTCAGGAAATCCGATCCCATCCGATCCATCTTATTGATGAAAGCCAAGCGAGGGACGCTGTATTTGTCCATTTGCCGCCATACTGTCTCTGATTGCGGTTGCACACCTTCAACAGAAGTAAAAACTGCAACAGCTCCATCAAGAACACGCAAGGAACGCTCTACCTCAGCCGTAAAATCAACGTGACCAGGAGTATCGATAATATTAATACGAT
>JAURNO010000209.1 GCA_030830145.1 Verrucomicrobiota bacterium | reverse complement strand
TTGGAATCGAGTCCATGGTATTGGGAAAGTTTTTCTCTAAGATCCAAACCGCTTCCTTCTGGGTAAAGAAAAACGGATTCAAGCGCCACCTTGCCGGCTTTCAGTGCAGTGGGAGAGGCGCCCCAGGGGTTCTCGTTCGAAGCGAGTTTGCAGACCTCTTCCGGCTTGAAGCCATGTTCTCGGGCGACTTGCTCGATAGGCTTGCCAGGTTGATACACCGGTTGGTCCAGTATGCGAAGATTCGCAAGATGGGATAGATTCATGTAAGTCAATGCAATCTAACTGCAGAAAAGCCTCCAATCAAGGAATAAGCTGTTATATCTTGAGAAATCTCTCCTGCTAAGGTTTATCATTGTGTGTGAAAGTTGCACTTTTTGGAGCTACGGGTCTTTTGGGTTGGTCGGTGGGACAAGCCGTCCTTCGCAGAAGATATGATTTGGTTTCTTTTTCGGGAAACGGTTCGGATGAATTGAAGGGCATTGGTCGTGTGACGCCCCTATCCATAACCGATGATCAAAATCTTACCAGAACCTTGCTCGACGAATGGCCAGACGCGATTATCAATTGCTCGGCAATTTCATCTCCCGATGCCGTGAACGAATCACCCCGGGAATCTCATGCGATTAATGTGGTGGCAACGACACGCTTGGCTGAAATTGCTGCCCATTTGGGCGCTCGTTTCCTTCACGTATCCACGGACATGGTTTTTGACGGGACTCAGTCTCCTTATCGCTCCACCGACTTGCCCAATCCCTTGACGGAATACGGTCGGCAAAAACTGGAGGCGGAAAAGCGGGTTCTTGCGACCACCGACGATAACCTGGTTGTTTTGCGGGTGACTTTGCTTAACGGAAACAGCCCAAGCGGGCTGCGCAGCCCTCATGAGCGAATTCTCAATGGCTTGGCAACAGGTTCGCCACCCCTTCTTTTTGATGATGAGATCCGCCAGCCTTCCTCTGCCGGAAACGTGGCCGAAGCGATGGTCGAACTACTGGAGCGTTCGAATTTAAACGGGTTGTTTCATTGGGCGGGAAGCGAGGAGGTAAGCAGATACGAATTGGGTATTCGGATTCTGGACCGCTTCGGTTTTTCTTCCAATCATCTCCAGCGAGGCAGCAGGAAGGAGGCCCCAGTTGAAATTGCAAACCGTCCCGCCCACCTTGCTTTTGAGCTGAACCCGCTGGTCGGCAAACTAAAGACCCGTCCAGCTGACCTGGAAGAGCAGCTTGCAGAGTTAACCGTACCTGACCAATTGTACGGGTGGTACAGGGAAAACGCCGACGATCCGACCAGATACGTGGCCAGATTTTGAACTTTTTCGGATGAGCTTGCACATCTTTCCAATGCGGATCGAAAACGGTCCTGAAAACATGGCCACCGACTGGTGGCTCTTTCACGACCAATCCGCACCTAAAACCCCTTCTTTCAGGCATTACGGTTGGGTCGGGCCGGAAGCAAGCTTTGGGTATGGTCAGGATTGGGCATGGGTTCGAAAGCATATTAAGGATGAGGCCGGGAGGACCGTGAGGAGACCTACGGGCGGTGGAATCGTGAGGCATGGCAAAGACTGGACTTACTGCTTGGTCTTGCCGAGAGGGCATCACTCTTTTGGCATGCCGGCTCTTGATCTTTACGAAAAAATACATCAGGCAATGTCCCGATGCCTGAAAGCGCAAGATCTCGCGGTCTCACTGAAGCCCTGTCCGCAATCAAGGCAAAAAGGAATACCGGGCGATTGTTTTCGCGAGCCGGTTGCGAGGGATCTCATGAGTGAGGACGGCAGTCAAAAAATAGCCGGTGCAGCAATGAAAAGAACAAGGTCGGGAGTTTTGATTCAAGGGACGATGGATCGGACCTTGCTTTCATACTTCGATGAGAAGAAGTTTTTTTCGACTTTCATCGAGGAAATCTCTGCTTTGGTCGATGAGCAGCCTGATTACCTTGATTGGCCCGAAGAATTTTCGAAAGGACGGGTACCCTTTGTAAGGCAATTCTCTTCCCAGTCTTGGCTTAGGGATCGATCGGTGAGTTGAGCTCCAAGGTAACGACGTTTTCGATGTGTCGGGTTTGAGGAAACAGGTCGAATGGCTTGGATTGAAGGATGCGGTATTCTCCCTCAATTAGTTTTTGAACGTCCCGTGCCTGAGTGGCGGGGTCACAGGAAACGTATATGATGCGTTCCGGGCGAAACTCCAAAGTTTGATTGAGAAAATCTTCGTCGCATCCTTTTCTTGGTGGATCGATGATGAGGGAACACCTTTGTTTGCAGTTTTGCAGTTCCTCAAAAATAGTGGATGCGTCGCCCAAGAGAAATTCCGCATTGTCGATTTTGTTCAAAAGCGCGTTGGATCGAGCCCACTCAAAGCCTTCTCGACTTATCTCTATCCCTACTACCCGTTCAAAATATTCCGCTGCGGACAAACTGAACAAGCCGCCTCCGCAATAGGCATCCACTAGCAACTCAGGGTTTTTTTCTTTGGCTTGCCCGATGACGTGTTCGACCATCTTGGGCAAAATAAAAGGATTGTTCTGAAAGAACTCTCCGGCCCTAAATTGAAAAAGCAAGTTGCCCACCCTCTCGCTGGCGGTTTTTTTGGGGTCGGTGACGACTCCTTCCGGGGTGTCCCGCAAAAGAAGAGTGCCTCCTTTTTTCTTACCCTGTATCAGGTGGATTTCCTCCCGGGCGGCGGGCAAGGAATTATTAATGGCCTCCGTCGCTATCGGGCATTGCGGGACGTCAATGAGTACCTTTCGCGATCCGTGCCTGAGAAACCCGACTTTCCTCTTTTCCGATGCACGCGCTCTTTCGTAGTGGGGGGTCAGCTTGGACCGATACCCGTATGTTTTTGGGGAGGGTTCGACAGGCTCAACCTCAAGATCAATCCCGCCAATTCTGTCGAAACTGTCTTTGACTTGTTTGCGTTTCCATTCAAGTTGGGTTTCGTATCGGACGGCTTGGTATTGGCATCCACCGCAAACCCCGAACAGTTCGCATTCGGCTTCGACCCGGTCGGACGAGGGGTCGAGAATCTCCACGCAATCGGCATCGGAATAGTTTTTATGGTTCCGATAGATCTTCGCCTTGATTGTCTCCCCCGGAAGGGTGAAGGGAACCTGTATGACCCAACCATCATCTCGGGCGATGCCGAATCCCAAATTGGTGACGCTTTCAATAACTAATTCGAGTTCCTGATGATAGGGGTAGGGGTGGCCGATAAAGCCTTTTGGAGGATCTTGCATGAAGTTTCTTCGTAACGGGCTCGCCCTTGACAGGCAAAACCCTTTTTTTCAATCAAGTGAACGAGATTATATCGAGTACGACGAACCCAAAGGTAAAAGAGTTGGTCCGGTTGCGCCAGTCACCGAGGAGGAGAAGGGAACTGAGCCTTTTCGTAGCGGAAGGCATCACCGAGGTGGAAGCTCTTTTCAAGGCTGGCAGGAAAGTTCGTGAAATTTATTATTGCGAGGGTTTTGCGGAAACCGAGAAAGGATTGGAATTTCTCGAGGCGCGGAACGAGTCTGGTTGTTTTACAATTAGGTTGAGCCCCGAGGCCTTTGCAAAAGCATCATACAAAAACGAACCGGGTGGTGTGCTCGCCGTTGCCGAAACCTGGGCTCTGGGTTTACCTCCCGCAGCAGAGTCACCCAAGCTCGTACTTGTACTCGACGAGGTTGAGAAACCCGGAAATTTGGGTGCGATCTTACGGACGGCCGAAGCCTTTGGTGTTACCCATTTGTTGCTCTCGGAACCCTTTTTGGATTTTTTCAATCCAAACGTCGTTCGTTCTTCCCGCGGATTAATGGCAAGCTTGCGGGTGAATGCGGGAACCAAGAAGGAAGTTTATTCTTGGCTTGAAAAAGAGAACCTTAGGGTTGTCGCAACGAGCGCCAAGTCTTCGAAGCCCTATTGGAATTTGGGGTTGGGTGAGGGCACGGCCTTTGTGCTGGGAAGCGAAAAAGAAGGTTTGGGCGAATTTTGGAAGGAGCGGATCAAGGAATGGGCCTGCATTCCGATGAAAGGGGAAGCCAGTTCCTTGAACCTGAACGCAAGCGCTGCCTGTCTTCTTGCGGAATTCAACCGTTCGGTGGCCTGAAGATCAGAGCTTGCGAAGCCAGGGAAGAGTTTTTTCCATGCATTGCTCCATATTGGCCAAAGGTTCGTATCCAAGGTCGGTTTTTGCCGATTGGGACGAGAACCAATGGTCGTGAGCCAGTTGGCAGGCAACGAATCGAGTCATGGGAGGGTCACTCTCGAAAGGAAGAAGTCGCCAAATCTTTTCCATCACCAATCCGGCAAAGTGAGCTTGGCCGAACCCGATGCTTTTTTCGAGAGGAGGGAGGCCTATTTCAGAAAATAGATTGTTTAGCCATGGCCACAGAAGGACAGGTTCTTCCTGTCCGATGAAATAAGCCTTACCCCCGGCATCCCCATCTTCGAACAAGGTTTTCATTGCACAAAGGTGGGCATGGCAAACATTGTCGACATGGGTCAGGTCGACCTGATTTTTCCCGTCCCCGACGATTTTTAATTTACCTGCCTTGTGTCGGCTGATAACCCGCGGAAGGAGATGGGGATCTCCCTCTCCCCAAACGAGGTGAGGGCGAAGGGCGAGGGTTTGTAATTTCCCAGAATCATGTGCTTCCAGAACGGCCTTCTCGGCCATAGCCTTGGTCAGTGAATAATATGAAACTTTGTCTTTTGCGTAGGGAAGGGATTCCGTCCCTGCACGTATCGGTTTGCCCGAAAAAGTTACGCTTGGAGTGCTCGTGTAGACAAGCCGCGGAACACCACTTGAAAGGCAACCTTCGAGCACGTTGAGTGTCGCTTGATAATTGGCCGAATGGTAACTGGAATAATTACCTGAAACGCCCGCTTTTGCGGCAACGTGAAAAACCAAGTCCACCCCGGAAAGAGCCGATGAAGGAAGTAGTTGGGCGGAAAGATCGCAGGAATGATAGGTAACTCCCTTGGGTTGTTTCTCATCGGAAGGGGGAGTGGAACGAGCAACGATCCGAATGTCGTGCCCTTGTTTCAAAAGTTTTTTTACCAGAGATTGCCCGATAAAACCAGTTCCTCCTGTTACTAAGATCTGCATGAAGTGAAGAGGCGTGTTTTCATCGATTCAACTTTCGTGTCCATTTTTTTGCGAGAGAGAGTCGATGAATTTTTGCGTTGTGACGGGCATCCACGGGAAGCGCTTTTTCAAAAAAGACCTGTTCAATGTTATGCTTGGGCCAACTATCCTGTAGCTTGTTCAGGATTTTTCGCCGCAAGATCTCTTTGGCCTTGCTGTTCCCAAAGCCCTTTTTGGGCTCTACTACAATGCAAGCTTCCTTCGGGTTTTTGCGGCCTATGCCGATAAGAGCCGATCTTCGAACACCTTCGATCGAGTTAACGATTGGTTCGCACTTTTCCGTTTCCAATGGTCCGTCGCTTGTTTCGATCCGTTCGGCCTTGCGTCCCAAAAAACGCAAATTGCCCTTTAGGTCGAAATACCCCAAATCTCCCATTCGGTGATAAGTTTTGGATTCTTTCTTGAACTTGGAATCGAGCGTGGCTCCGGGCATTCGATAATACTCCTCCGTTACGGTGGGACCGGCAACGCAGATTTCTCCGACCTGATCGTCCTGAACCTCCTTTGGGTCAGGAGCGAAAGGAGAAGAGGAAACAGGGAGCAATTTGATGGATACGCCGGGCAAGGGTTTGCCCAGACAGGAGCCTTGCCCTTTTTCGGTTCCCTTTCTGCTCTTCATGACCTCAAGGTGGTCACAGAATGATATCGGAAGGGCTTCGGTAGAACCGTAGGGAATAATCACTTTGCCGTTTTCCATGATGGACGCCAAATCCTCGACCAGTTGAGGAGGGGAGGGAGCTCCAGCCAGAAAAAAACGTTTCATCAAGGGTAGCCTGGTTTTGTTATCGATACACCAATGGGCGATTTTTCTACCTATGACCGGGGAGGCGAAGGCGGTCGTCACGTCATAGGTCTGCAAGGTTTCGACGAGGCTTTCGGCCGAAGCTTTGGCGGGTCGGCTGGGATTCATTTCCGGGATTACGGTTGTAATTCCGAGCGCTGGGTTGAAAAGCGCGAAGATGGGCAAGGTGGCCATGTCGACTTCTCCTTCCTGCATTCCGAAATTCTCCTTGAGCATGCGGATTTGCCCATTGAAGGTTTTGTTCATGTAGCAAACGCCTTTTGGGGGACCTGTTGACCCGGAGGTAAAAACAATGGCGGCAAGTTCGTCGGGGGAACTGTTCACTGGAATCAAATCTTTCCCCGTGAGGCCCTCCAAGGCATCTGAGAAAAAAGTTTTCGGATGGACGAGAATGCGATTACGAACGCTTTGAAAGGGTTTCCGAAAAAACCTGCCGACCCAGTGAGCCAAGGGGATTCCTACCATATGAGTTGGCAGGGTCGACTGGATGCATCGAAGAAGCGATTTAAGCCCCATGCCCGGATCAATGATTATGGGTACCGCCCCGATGAAAAAAAGTGAAAAGGCAAGGACGATCAATTCATATCCGGATCGTACGAACAACAAGGTTTTGTCCCCCTTGCCAACCCCTTTTGACTTAAGAAATGCGGCGGTAGTTTTGACGTCCCGATAAAGTTCGAGGAAAGATTTATCTGGAAAACCTCCGGTTTTACCCGAAAGGATGGCCTTTTCGTCAGGCAGGCGAACGGAAGCCTCCTTAAGGTGGGACGCTATGTTTCCTGCCGTCATGAGGGTCCGGCTTGGAGCAATCTAATTGAGTTCGGCCAACCAGCGTTCCGCTTCAATTGCGGATTGGCACCCCATGCCGGCCGC
>JAURNO010000014.1 GCA_030830145.1 Verrucomicrobiota bacterium | reverse complement strand
GAAGGGCTTGAAAACGTACTTGGCACCAAGCCCCGCTTTCCCATTGGTAGGCAACTTTTCCTATCTCGACGTCTTGTCGTGTAAGAATAATTTGTTTGGTAGCGGCGTTCAAACGGAAGCGGTAAGAGCGCACCCCACCCAATCCGGCAGCCAAGGCAGGCAACCTTCTTCCCTTCTTCGTCCCCAAAAACGAAAACGAGAGTTCTAAGCTTTTCTCCCTTACTCGGGGCCCAAAGAGCAAACCGAAGTCACCCACCGGACTACCTGGCAAGGTTAACCTGCGGTTGTCGTTTTCTTCGCTCACCGCATAGGCTCCATCCAAGATAAAGAGGTTTTCCGGTTCACTCCCAACCTCCACGCTGGAAAAGCTTTCCTCGAATTCGACGGTCCATGAATCCTCTTTTTGCTCAAGCTCGAAACTTTCCTTTGAAGTCTTTCCCTTTGGGGTCACGCAACCGAAATTAATAAGGCACAGACTAGACAAAACAAGGCCCAAGCAAGGTAGTTTTTTGTTTAAACGTTTTTTTATATTATTCATCTCTTAATTGATCCAACCGACTCGTTGGAAGGCTCAACCTTACGGCAAGCCAGGTCCAGAACAAGGAAAGTAAAAGCAAAGCCAGAAAAAACAACAGAAAGCCCATCCCGGGCAGTTCTCCCAAATCGCCGAAAAGAGCAGGCGCGATTCCCACTACCGCAGATGTGGCTCCGACCACCAAACCCCACAAGCCAAGAACAAGGTGCTCCCGGAAAGCCAGCTTACGAAGTAAACTCAAACGATAACCGACGGCCTCCATCAGAGCGAATTCCTTTCCTCTTTCGACCAAGTTTCGGACGATTACCACTCCTAGGCCGGCAGTACCAAGGAGAAGCCCCAGACCGCCCAAGCCCTGAAAAATCGAGAGGTAAGTATTCTCCACTTTTTGTAGTGATGCCACGCGTTCGCCCGAAGAAACGAACTCCAAACCGAAATTTTGTAGTCTGTTCTCGAGATGAGCTGCGACCTGACCTTCGAAAGCGGGTTTTTCCTGCAAAAAGAAGGCTCTATATCCTCCCTGCTTGGGAAACTTTTCGAGAAAGTTTTTTTCAGACAGATAAAGGGCTCCTTGGAGCATCGACCCCTTGACCACTCCTGAAAGTTCCACGAAGAAAGGCTGGCCCTCGCCATCCAAAAATTCAATTCGTTCTCCGACCTTCATCTTCAATGCCCAGGTCAAGGTATTTTGATCCACGATGGCAGGAAGCGCACCTTGCTCTCTTGTTTGGCCCAAGACAGACCAGTTTCCTTCGGCGAAAGAAAAGCGTCCCTTTATTTCATCCGGGTTGACTCCGTAAAGGGTCGGGCGAATAGCCTTGTTTAAATTGAGGCAACTCGCGTCATCTCCCGGTCTTATCCGCAAGGGCACTACCTTGGACATGCTCATCAATGTTGCATTCAGGTCGTAGGGATCCTCGTCTTGGCCAGCTATGCCATTGAGATCGTCATAAACCGGTAATGCGGATTCTCCCAAAAAGGAAAATCCTCCCGTTGCAGAGGTTTTTTCATGTACCGAAGCAGGTGGACCTTTACGAAAAGCCCCCGTACTTACCACGAGAAAGGAGCCTGCGGCCATCACCCCGACGGTGACCAGACTTCTTCCTGCTCGCCGACCTGCATTCCTGCGGTTCAGGTCCGTTGCGTTCGTCCAAACCGTTGTTCCGTATGCAAAAGTAGCCAAGCGGCTTCGAAAGAAAAGCATGCCGCTTACCAAAAGAAGCGCCCCGACGCCAAAGAAACCCATTGATGCAGAAGACCCGGAAAGATCAATCATCCAGGCCAAGCTCACGGCACCAATCAATGCCAAGGCACCGGGAATCCACGAATCAAGCCATCCCCGCTTGCTCCTGGAAAATCTTTTTTCATCGGTATCCTCGCCCTTGTTCAAAAGCTCGGTCGGCTCACGCCTCAACTGCTTTCTGTTCGCCCATGCCATAGCAGCCAGAGATACCCAAAGAGCCCCGATTCCACCGGCAGCGATCGAGTCGACTGCGGGAGCATACTCAAATTGGGCACCAGTCACGGCACCACTCCATTCTCCTGAAAGCAAGATCAGGATCGTCTTGCCGTAAACCCACGCACCCAACAGGCCCAACGCCACCCCAACCACAGATAGGCATAACCCTTCGCCTAAAAAAAGAGCCCGGACCTTTCGTTTGGAAAAGCCCAAAGCCAATAACAAGCCTGCCTGCTGGTTTCTCTGTTGCATGGAAAAGGAAAAGAGCATGCCCGTCAAAGCCAAGGCAGCCACAATTACAAAAAAACTGAAAGATAGAAACAATACGCTGAAATCAAGCGATGATTCAACCCCGGCTTGTGCGTCGGCGCGTAGCGAAGCAAAGACCAGACCTGCCTCTTCCGCAGTAAGCAATCCCTGCAGTTCGGTTCTTAGAAATTCCGATGAGTTTCCGTCCTTTTCCAAGCGCATACCGGTTAAGGAACCCCAGCGATTATTCCACATGCCTTGCCCTGCATCCAAGGATACGAATGCTTTCGGGGAGCCCTTGAACTCATCCCAATACTTTTCATCCTGAGGGCGAATTTCATGAGTAATGGGAATACCGGTATCCCACTCGCCACAAGACTCGGCATCCGATAGCCCTGGAAAACGGGGGGTCCAGTCACTTTCTTCACCCTCCGGAACGGGCTCGGGCATCGGAGCAATCGCCCGCAATCGAAAGCTTGCATTTTGCTCGATGAGCTTTCGTCGCTCCCCCACTGAGAAATAGTGCAAAGTCAGCAGGCTTCCAATGGTTGCGTTCAAATCACGAGCAGCCCATTCATTGAGGATAATTTCATCACTCTTGAAATCTTCAGGAACAAAAGATAACGAACCGGGGTTCACGGAGGAGACCATGGAATAAGGTATTAAACCTGAATCATTGCCGTCGGCAGATGGCTTTTCAATTGCATTCACAAGGTAAGTAAGGACACCCTTGGCAGACGGTTCGATTTCACGGACTGCTTTTTCAAGTGGTTTGGATATAAAGACCTGTCTGCTTCTCACACTCCACTCCGAAGAATCTCTCAAGCTTTTGATGGAAATACCGGCATCACCCAAAGTCCATTTCTTATCCAAAGCCTTCTTTGCCAACGTCAAATCAACTGGTTCTCCCTGGGGGTTCCCGAGAAGAATGAAGTTGGCGAATTTCGTGCTCCCATTCTCCTCGTCAAAAGACCTGAACATTTTTTTCTGTAGAAGGCTAATGGGAACAAAAAGGGTAAGCGGTTCCCTCTGATTGCCCTGTAGGCCAAAGCTCCCGAAACCTTCCGCCGGAACCTCGCCCAAAAGGGTTTCATTGAAAGAAACGAATTTATCGTCCCGTTCCCCCGATAGCGGTGCGTCCCGGGAAAAAAGACCTGGTTCCTCAATCCTGAGAATGATACGAGACCGAGCCGAAACTTTGAGATGCTTGTAGAGCCTTGGGTTTGCCAGAAATCCTGGTTCCTCGAAAGAGGGAACTTTCGCAGGATCAGGGGCCAAGCTCCAAAAGCGATCGTCCACACCAAGAATTTGGACGTTGCTGACGCGTACGGATCCATCGGGTGAAGAGACCGTTCCCCGGGTAATCACAACAGGAGCTGCCGTGCCCTCACCACCAAACTCATCCTCGATCTCTTGAGCCAATTGAACGCGAAAAAAACCATCAGTTGCCAACAGGGCCAAGTCCGCTTTGCCGATTCTTTCATCGGCAAGAGCCGAAAGAGTAGACCGAACCGAATCACCAACCGTTAGAGCTCCAACCAATACCATCGAGCAAAGGGCGGCCCCAAGGCAAGCTCCCGCATGCTGCTTGCGAAAATAAAGAAGGTTTCGAAAAAGGATTCCCCAGAAACTCATGGTCAAAGTTTTTTCAATTCGCCCTCGTCCAACAGAAATCCAGTGTCCATTCTCCGGGCAGTCTCTTGGGAGTGAGTAACGAGAATCAGAGTCAAGGTCCGAGATTCGTTCAATCGAACAATCAAATCGACGAGTTTCGACGAGTTGCTCTTGTCCAAGGCTCCCGTCGGTTCGTCGGCCAAAAGAAGGCTTGGATCATTAATCAAAGACCGGGCCACTGCCACGCGTTGACGCTCACCCCCTGAAATTTCTCCCGGCCTGTGACCGGTGCGGTGCCCAAGACCGACTTCTTCCAACAAGCCCTTGGCTCGATCCTGCAAAGCCGACCCCGTGACATTTCCATGACCGGCCAAGGCGGGCACCATTACATTCTCCAATACCGTACAGGAAGGAAGCAAGTGGTGAGACTGAAAGACAAAACCCACCGTTTGGTTTCGAAAGTGGGCCGACTCTTGGGGGGACATGCCGGCGAGGTCTTTTCCATCTACTCGAATCTCACCAGCCGTAGGTTTATCGAGTGTACCGATGAGGTTAAGCAAGGTGCTTTTACCCGAACCCGATGGTCCAACGATGGCATTCGAGCTTCCCGCAGGAAAAGCAAGGTTTATGCCTTCGAACACTTCCACCGCTTCCGAACCCTCGGGTGAAGGATAAGATTTAGTGATTTCATCGAGTTCAACGAATTTTTCCATTTGTGCTATTGATTATAAAATTAGTATGCGGTGTGCCATCTTTTGGCCTTCATCTCAAACCTCGGCAAGCTATTTGGTTCTGCCAGCCCAACCGGGATACGCAAAGAAAAAGCCTCCTTCAAGGATACCTCCAATGCTCGAGCAGTGCCTTCGGGCGCCTCTACCTGTAACCTGATCTCGGACATCTCCCCTTTTTTCTCATGAATCACCTGGTATTCCGTAACTTCCTCAAACCCCCGAACGATCGAATCAACTGAGGAGGGATAAACATTCACCCCACGGATCACGACCATGTCATCTGATCGGCCAAGGATTCCAGCCTCTAGGTCAAGCGTTGGACAACCGTTCGGTTCGGTCTTGCTTATGGCCCGCACGAGGTCTCCCGTGCGGTATCGAAAGAGCGGGCAGCCCGTCCGGCCCAAGGTGGTAAGCACCAACTCTCCCTCCCCTGTTGCGGAAGTTTTTTTGGTTTTCGGGTCAATGACCTCTGCAAAATAACTTTCAAGTATGACGCGCAAGCCTCCTTGCTTGCCGGGTGTCTCATAGGCAACGGGTCCGACTTCCGTCATCCCGTAATGATCATAAACTTGGAGATCATTGCCCCAAGCTTCGGAAACGTTTTTTCGGAAAGCAGGGATGCTCCCACCAGTTTCACCAGCCACGATAATAGCACGTAAAGCATGCCCTCTTAGATCAATGCCCGCTTGCTTGGCCACTTCGGGCAAACGCAAGGCATAGGTCGGAGTGCAGAACAAATACTCGACTTGGTAATCGAGAATCGAATGAAGTCTTTGTTCGCTACCTTGGCCTCCCCCAGGAATACAGAGACAACCACGCTTACGGGCGGCATCATAAGCAGTCCAAAAACCTAGGAACGGGCCGAATGAAAAGGCAAAGAAGCAACGGTTTCCCGCCTGAACTCCGGCCCCATCGAGAACCCGACCCCAATTGGCCAACATCCAGTTCCAATCTTCTTCCGTGTCAAGCCAAGCCATCGGGTCGCCCATCGTCCCGCTGGTTTGATGGAAGCAGGAATATTCTTCTATGGGAAAAGTCAGGTTGGTTCCATAAGGTGGATTTTGCTGTCTGTCCAAGGCAAGATCGTTTTTCTCGGTGAAAGGACAATTCTCGACAAATTCATCAAAACCCGACCATTGATCGCAATCGGCAAGGCCCCGGAAATGATCTGTCTGAAAGGCGTTTGTTTTCCGAACTCTTTGCAAAAAAGTCCGGAAACTTTCCCAACGCCGGCTCGACCACTCCTCTGGAGATACCCCATCTTGGGACGGGTTCATCATGAAAAAAAGTTCCTCAGGCCTTGGAGGCGTTCACCGCAGAGGGACTTGGCGGAGGTTTGGGGGCGTACTTGGTGATCAAGTATCCACCCAAAGCCGCCATTGCGATTCCCACGATAAAAGGCCAATGTTCTTTGCTGAGCACTCTTCCCCAATTTCCCTCCTTAGTCGTACTGACGATTGCATTCACCATCGGGGCTCCGGCAAAAATAATAGACATGACTACGGGTACGAACCAACCTGGCGGGGTTGGTTTTTCAGCGGCGGCGGAACCGAAAGCAAGGAGAACACCCAGAGCACCGATCGCACCAAGGGTGCCGGCGATCAGAGACCATTTCCAACCCGATGCCGGATAAGTCCAAAACGCGATGTTACCGCCTTTGAGCTTGAGAATGATCAAGGGTGCTACAACGGCTGTTAAAAAATAAGCAAGTCCGACCCAAAGAAAAGCCATAATTCGGCCATTTTCGGGGTCCTTCATATTAACGGAGCCCGTGTGCATGCAAATCCCGTAAGTTCCCCAACACACCACCGTAAGTAAGGCATAATAAATATAATTCATGTCTTTATTTTTTGTATACTTGATAATTTGGCAAAATGAACCCCATGTCGACGCCGAAAAGGGTGGTCTCGTCGGTTATAATCCAAACAGTTTGGCATTTTCTTTTATCAAGAGTTCCTTGATACGAATTACGCTTGCTCGACCTTGGCCCGAAAAACTTCGGGTATCATAATGGGAGTCATCGTTCCGGTAGATTGCTCAAAACTTACGCAGGCCGCTACAGCTTCTCCCACAGCGGCTTTGACACGCTCACCGTTCTCCTCCTTCCAAAACTGGAAGGCATAGGAAATTGAACGGTCTCGCATTTCGGTGACGATCAATTTGATTTCGACTATGTCCTCGAAACGGAGGGGCCGCTTGAACCGGCAACTCGCCTTTACCCGTGGCCAGCCAAACCTGCCATTCTCATCTTCCATGTCGACGGAAAGTCCTACGCTGCGCAGAAACTCATGTTCGCAAATTTCCATCCATCGATAGTAATTCGTGAAATGCATGATGCCGGCAAGGTCGGTCTCGCTAAATTCAACGCGTCGTGAAATGGTGTATTCGGATGCCATAGGGGATATAAGTTAGGTTTGTTCCTGTAGAGGACTCAAAACGTTATCGATAAGACGGGAAGCCAAGCTTTCATTGGCAAAATCTTTTGAAACGACATCATGTCCTTTCAAACCAATTTTTTTCGACTGCTCGGGATCAACCAACAACGATTCCAAAGATTCACAGAGAGTGCCTGGATCGTTGGGCTTGTAAAGCCGACCGCCTTGCGTTTGCTCGACAAGTTCGGGAAAGGCACCGCTATCGGGAAGGACAACCGGGACACCGGCGGCTAAAGCCTCCACCACATATAACCCAAAAGCTTCAGGGTAACGGGCGGGCACACTGAAAACACTCAGGTTGCGGAGAAAATTCAGTTTTTCTTTCCGGTCGATGTTCGGCTTTATAGAAGAAAAATCAGAGAGACCTGCTTGCCTAAGTTTTCTTCTTTGCTCATCAACGAAAGGCTCGTCTTCAGCGGTCATTCCACCAGCCAATTCGAGGCGCAATTCAGGAAATTTTCCTCCTTCCTTGAGAAGAAGAAAGGCATCCACCAAAATATCCAAACCTTTAAGGGGGCATAAACGAGCAAGGTATCCGATTGCAGGAGTTCCGGGAGCTTCTCTTTGAGGTTCGAAGCCCTCCAAAGTAATGCCATTGGGGTGGTGGCGGATCGACTGCTTGTCAAGACCAAGGCGACCCGCCATCAGGTCTCCGAAGTAACGGCTTGGTGATATGCATCCGTCCAATTGAGCCACGTCGTCTCCGAGAAGTTTCCAAGCCTCGTTACGGTACTCGGGAAGCAGTGAGTCAAGGAAGGAATCCTCCCCTTGGAGAAAGGCGTACACCGGGATGCCAAGCTCACGCTTGAGAACTTTTCCGATTCCAGCCAACATGACCGTGGAAAGAAAAAGAACTTCGGGCGAGCCTTGCTTCTTAAACCAATCCAACACCTTGTGAACTTCTTTGACCAAAGGCCCGTCTTCTCCGCGAAAGGTAGAAAGGGTAATTTCCCCAAGGTCCTTGCTTGAGGTCATTCCGCTTCTTGCGGCTGCCTTGCGAAGGAGCCACTTGCTGTCAAAAGCCTTGTCGAGCCAGGCAGGAGTGTGTCGAAAAAGGGAGAACTTGTGTTGGAGATACACATTGATACCTCCAAAAAAGATCGGGTGGTCTTCGGATGCTGCTTCTTCGTCGAGAAAATGGGGCAGATAGGTCGGTAACATCGTCACTTCATGACCATTCGCCATCAACTGCTTGGCTAAAGAATTGTCGCGCATGCAAACGCCACAATAGTAATTTCCAGTTCCAGGCGTTAGAAAAGCAAGTTTCACCTGGAAGCACGGGCCAAGCCATGCTCAACCGGTTCGGGCAGATCGGCAAGATCGGACATCGCATCGAAAAGTTCTTTGAAGTCCTGGTCATCGACATTGCCGATAAGGCAGTCAGTCAAGGATGCCCGCAGGTGTTCCCCGCGCTTGACGAGACTACCGAAACTAAATTCATCATCGTAAAAGGCATAAACGATTTTTCGCATGATTTCTATGGAGGATTGCATGCGTTTGCCGTAACGGTCAAAGGACGTGGAGGTTATCGGGTTTCCCGATTCCATGACCGAGTCGATTTCGTCGGCAAGCATAACACCGCTTTTCAGAGCAAGAAAAACTCCCGAAGAAAAGACCGGATCAAGAAAACCCAAGGCATCACCGGCCAAGACCAACCCATCGGTCGAACAATACCGGTTGCGGTAAGAATACTCTCCGGTAATTCGATATTCTCCTGTCTGCTCGGCTCCGGACAAATGATCTTTGATCCATTCGTTGTTTCCGATCTCTCTTTGAAAAATCTCGTCATGGTCCTTCGTCGATCCGTCGAACAAGTAGTCCTTTTCAGCAACGATTCCGACACTGACCATATCGCCACTTAGGGGTATATACCAAAACCAGCCTTTGTTCGGCAAATAGGCAACGGTGGTTGCTCCTTCATCCAAACCCGGATCACGTTTCGCTCCTTTGAAATAGGTCCACAGAGCAATTTTTTTGAGCTTTGGATCCCGAACCATCCATTTCTCTTTGATGGAAGCAAAGCAGTCGCGCCCCGAAGCATCGACCACAATCGGCGCAAACAATTCCTGTGATCCAAATTCGGAGGATTCAACCCTGATGCCTTTCACCCGTTCATCCTCTTTGAGCAAAGCCTTGGCTTTGGTTTCTTCCCAAACGGTGGCTCCATTTAAGCGGGCCTTGTCCAGAATCATTTTATCGAATTCCGAACGCCAAACTTGCCATGTCGTGGACGACGGGTGATCGAAATGCTGAAAGAAATAAAAGGGTTGGGAGAGAAACCCATCCTGACGGACGAATTGCACGCAATACTTTCGCGGGTTTCCAGAGTCCATGAGCTTGTCTATGAGTCCAAGGCGTTCGAGCGGAAAATAGCAAAACGGCATGAGAGACTCGCCCACATGGTAGCGCGGGAACTTCTCCTTCTCCACAATCAATACGTCATGCCCTTTTTCGGCCAGCAAAGCTCCAGTCGTCGAGCCCGCGGGCCCTCCGCCCACGACGATCGCGTCGTAATTTGTTTTCAGAGAAATCATGGTACTACATTCAAATTAATTTTTTCCTAATCGCAAGTCATAGAAAAGGCTAAAAGGGAGGTAGAATTTCAACGATTTGAGCGATCACTTCCCCGTTGTACCCGGAGATAACATTGCTTCTCCCATAAAGGTAATCCGCTTCCACCGTTCCGAATGCTTCAACGATCGGACCATCGGGGACCACTTTGAGAAAAGCCCGCGGAGCGCTAGAGTAAGGTATCCTGTGATCGTTAAGAAGGCCACCCAAGGGTTGTTGGGCTTTTAAGACCAAGGCTCGAACTTCTTCCGGTAACGCACTGAGGTTGACTTCGATTGCACCGTATTCCGTCGGTTTATCGCCGACTTCAGTTTGAAGCATGACTTCACGAAAATATAATTGCCCGTTGTTTG
>JAURNO010000208.1 GCA_030830145.1 Verrucomicrobiota bacterium | reverse complement strand
GTAATTTTTTCAAGCGCAACCAAGGAAAGGATACTTTTGGCTTTTCAAGTAGCGTTAAGTTGGCATCGTGTTATGAACCTTTTACCCCATGATCGCTTTTTGGAAGAACACCACCCTTACGAAAAAAATAGTAGCTTGCTTACTGTTCTTGTTCTTCGCGTTTTTTGGGATTTGGTCTGCCTTGCCCAATCTCGTCGAATGGGCTCTGCGGGGACAGTCCGAGGATTTGGGCTTTTCGGCAGTTGAGGTCGAGGTCGAGCAGGTTGACCCTTGGCTTTCCCGTTTTTCCGGTCTGCAAATGAAGAAAGACCAAAGCCTGAGTTTTGGCATCGAACATGCCGAAATATTCTATTCGCCGGGATCTCTTGCAAAGGGAAAAATCGACGCGATCTCTTTGACGGGGGTATCGCTTGAGCTTTCAGGGGACAGTCTCTTGCCTTCCGACCCCGAAAGTAAGGAGGCCGAAACCGAGTCGGTCGAGTCCATGCTTGCCTCCTTTTTGGAGGCACCATCCTTGACTCATCTCAGGGTGAGAGATTCGCGACTCAGTTGGACCAAGGAAGAAGCCCTTTTCCCGATTGATTTATCCCTTCTTCAGGCGGATTTTTATCCCAACTTGATCAAGCTTTCATCAGACGGCTCTTTGCTCGGTTGCCTCTTTGATTCGGATGTGAACTTGGATCGAGATGAATCCGGTATCTTTGCAGCGGTTCGGATGAAAATTTCGGATTTGGCCAAGTTACAGTTTTCGTTGGATGAGATTTCGAATGCCGAGGGGACCGAAATCGAGGAACTTTCTTTGCTCGGTGGAGAATTGGAACTGACTGCTTCCGGCAAAGTGTGGGAAAATTCCCTGACCGACCTTTTGCTCGAACTTAATGCCAGTAACTTGGCTTTGGATTTGTTGGGGTATGAGGTCAACGCCTCCAAAGGTTTTTGTTTTTTGGTCCCCGAATCAATGGATATGACGAATTGGCGGGCCAAGGCATATGCGAATATCGACATAAGTGAATGGTGCGGGCTCCTTGGAGCCGAACTTGGCATTCGGGCAAAGGGAGAGCAATTCGAGTTGAATGGTCGGTTCAATAAAATTTGGACGATGGGAGACCTTCCACAGGTTGAAGTTTCCAACTTTCGCCTGCCTTCTTTTGATTTTAATTTGAAGGATTTGACCGCCGGAGGGTCCGCTTTGCCGGAATCCATGATTGGTCAAAACCAAAAGTTTTTCTACGAAAAGATTTCTTACGAAAACGACCTTGTTTTCTTAAACGAAGGATCCGTCTCTATTCTTTTTCCCGAAATGGGCACCCGGGTCCTGGTGACTATCCCTCCTAGTGACGCTACTTTTGAGGAAATTGGTTTCGTCAATTTTTCCTATTCCGGTCTGTTGGATTATGAAGAGTTTCCGAAGATTACCAATCCGCAGGTCGTATCGGGGGAACGAATTATGTTTGGGCTCGAATCGTTAGTGGAAAACGTAGCCTTCACTTTCAGGATGGAAAGTTTGGAGCGAATTCTCATGGATGCCCTCAGTTTCGAAGCAAGCGGAATGACCTTCGACCTGAACCCGGCCAAAATGCTCATTGAGATCCCGGAAGAAAGGCCAGACGCTCCCCGTTTTGTTTTCAGGGGGTCAACTTTGCGTATTCCAATGCAGGATATCGTAATTGAGGGAATCGAGGGGGTCGTTGCAATCGAGTCTATCGAACCTTTGTCTACCGAGGGGACGCAGACGATCTCCTTCGATCGGATATCAATCGGAGACTTGGAGATCCTGGATGGCAGTTTTTCATTCCGGGTGAACCCAGACGAAACAGTTGTGATTGAAATTGCGAAAGGCTTGATGTGGGGAGGGGAGGTCGGATTGAGAAAAAGCGCCTTTCAGTTGTATCGGGATGGCTTTAAGATCAACTCCAGAATTACGGGGGTGGATGGCCAGAAAGTTGCAGATTTGCTAGCCGTGCAGGATGTCCAGATTGACGGAAACTTTTCCGGGGACATAACTTTTTCGAACGAGGAAGGTCAGTGGGACTTTTCGAACGGCCTTGTCATGTTGGACCCGTCTTCCGGAGCCTGGCTTAGCAGTAAGTCCAATGGGGCGTTGCTCAAGGGGTTGGAGAAAGGATCATCCGAGTATCAAAGAATGAAGATGACCGAGGAGGCGATGAAGGATTTGAAACTGGAATCCATGAGGATTCTGTTCAAAGCATTGGACGGAAAGCGAGAAATTGTTGTCTCGATCCTGGGGAAATCCGATTCGGGCAGGAGGATTATTTCGTTGGACAACAACGTGAACTTCATTGCCGGTTTGCCTGAAATTTTGCGTGCCTATTTCGATTTTAAGAAATTGGGTATTGATATAAGTAATTTTGGATTTGGCCTGACCGCTTTCAAAATCGACTAGTGGATCGTACTCATTTCTTTTCCAAATATTTTCAATACTCGGTTGCATGTGAGGGGGAGTTGAGTTTATCTTGAGAGTATGAACTATTTCCTCAAAATCGTTTTATTTTGCCTCTTCACCTCCTTGACGGGTTGCACTACCCTTAAGACTGAACATCACATTACGCTTGATCATACCATCACGATCAAAATCGAGAAGGAAGTCGACGATTTCCTCAATGATCTTTACGAAGACGAAGAATAAACCGAACCAGCGAACATTAACTTGATACCAACCATTGATTTGTCATGAAAACTCATTTTTCACTGTTACTTTTGACCACCCTTAGCTTCTTGCTCGCGCCTTTTGTTCAAGCGGACACAAGCTATGCGACTAGCATGAAGGAGCGCCTGCCCAATGTAATCAAAGCCAAGGGGACGGGGACCGTAGGCGAGGGAGTTGATGGCCTTCTTCACATACGCGGCGACGATGCTTCGACTGAATTGGAGAAGATGGTCGCAGCAGAAAACAAGGATCGAAAGGCTCTCTTTGCAAGCCTTGCCAAAAAGACGGAAGGCTCAACCGCTGAGGCGGCCAAAGTCTTTGCCAAGGCCATGATCGGCAAGGGCAAAAAGGGACATTGGTTTAGAAGTTCAAAGGGAACTTGGAAACAGAAATAGCAAGTTCGAAAAGAGTAAGCCTTTGGCTTGCTTTTGGGTTGCTGACGCTTTGTTCGTGCCGGCCAACTGATCCCAGAGGAGACCATCATAGTCAGAGGGGCTTTGCTGCTTTGGAAGGAGTTACTTACAAAGCTCTACACGCTGAAAAAGCCGATTTGGTGAGTCAAAGAAAGCTTCTCGAGATGGAGATGCAATGGCTTGTCTTGAGAAAAAAGCTCCTTCTTTCGGAAATTGATGCCATGTTGGCGAAGGAATCGGAAGTAATTTTGGCCGTTCAAATGGCCCGATTCGGTGAGATGGAGGAATTGCTTCCCGGAGAAGAGGGTTTCATCGAGGAAGGGCAGCGCCGGGCATGGGAAACGCGTTTGCGCGTTCGAAGGGAAGAAACGGCCAAAGCTGCAACCAAAGCTCGTTTATTGCAACGTGATATGAATGACCTCTTGGGCAAATTGGCCCGCCGTGGTTTCGAGCCTCCCGTTCGTCCGAACGATTTGCCTCGAAATTCTCCTGATTCCGGTGTCGAGCCCTAGGTTTTTCGTTGTCCTGAAAACCGGACTTGAGCAATATGGCGGTGAATGGAAACAGTCATTGAACG
>JAURNO010000207.1 GCA_030830145.1 Verrucomicrobiota bacterium | reverse complement strand
CTTCGTTCGTCCTTGGCGGACATCCATTTGTTGGCCCCGCGCGACTGCTTTGTCTTGGGCATCTCGGGGACATTGGAATCGTCGATCTTGGCGGGGACTTTCTTCCCTTGGGCCAGGGCATGAATACGCTTGTCCCGGTTTGCAGTCATGATATCGAAATTGCGCATGGCCGGGAGGAAGTCCAAGTAGCCGTAGCTTCTGTTTCGACCCCCTGTGTAATAAAAAGTATTCAGGGGACGATAACGGAAGAAGTGTTGTTTGTTCTTTTCAACCACCGCTTCTCGAATTTTCTCATCCAACTTGGGGGCGTCTTTGCCGAAAAGCTGCTCGAATACGGTGGCGGCAAAAAGCTGATACCCTTTTTCATTCAGATGCGCTCCGTTCATGGTGAGGTCGTTACCTGGGGAAGCCATGGCTGCTTCGGTCGCAGTGAAAGCATCGACAAACCCCACTTTTTGTTTGGCAGCTATTTCCTTCATGACTTTGAGGTACGCCTTGATGTTACCGTTGTTCATCTCACCTGCGTCCACTCCCTTTACATTTTCATTGGCTATGGGCGAAATGAGTACGATGTGGGCGGCGGTCTTACCGTTGAAGGCCTTGGACTTCACCTCATTCAAGTACTTTGTGAGTCGCTCGCGAAAGGCAGACAAACCCTCTTTGCCGGCGAATGATTCATTGTAACCGAAGGCCGCGAATACGATGTCCGCCTGCATGGCGGTCAGGTGTTGGTCGCTGTCTGCGAAGTTGGATGGACGGGGTTGCAGGTCGACTTCATCGGCGGCCCACGAAAGGTTGCGCACGACAAGTTCCTTTCCCGGATGGGCTTGTTGTATGAGCGTTTCCAAATGTCCGAATTCATGCATCCGGTCGAACAAGGTGTTGCCGACCAACCCGATCCGAGTTCCCTTGTCTAATTTAAGAGGCAATGAAGTCGATACGGGCTCTGCGGGTTCGGCTCGCTTGACCTTATTGCCGAACATTGCGTACTTCTGATAGTCTTCCTCCCCAAAAAGAAAAGAGTGTGTTAAAAAAAAATATTTTAATGCGATCAGAAAATAGATTGTTCGGTTCATTTAGTTTCCAGTGTTGAGGCGGGTAGAGAGAGTTTTGTTGAGTTGCGCAAAAAGTTTGGGTTGGCTTCCGGCAAGGTTCTTGGTTTCGGCATCAGGGGAACGATGGTCGTACAATTCGAATTCACCGTTTTTGTGGACAATTAAACGGTGAGTTCGAGTCCGAATCGTTTGGGCGTTTCCTCTGTAAGAAATGGCAGGATGCCCTTTTGCCTTTGGGTTTTTCAATATCGGTAACAGGGATTGTCCGTCGAGAGAGTCGGGAATCTTGAGGCCAGCCAACTCACAAACAGTGGGAAATAAGTCGAGCGTTTCGACAATGGAATGGGTCGGTTTGCCTGCTTGGGGGATTCCGGGGTAGGAAATGATCAAAGGGGAGCGGAGGGATTCCTCAAACAGGGCATGCTTGCCCCAGATCCCATGTTCTCCCAAATGCCAACCATGATCGCCCCAAAGGATGACGATGGTGTTGTCGCGGAGCTTAAGCTGATCGAGTTTATCGAGGATGCGGCCGACCAGGGCGTCAGCATAGGTCACGCACCCCGCATAGTGGCGACGAACCTCGAGCGCGAAATCGGCATCGGTGTTCGGGTTGCGTTTCCATCGATTGTATTTCATGAACTCGCCCGAACCATGCCAAGTTGTCTTGCCGGAAGGCTTCAAAGGATGGGGAGTGGGAGGCAACTGTGTCTTTAGATACGGTTTCACATATCTCAAGGGGGCTCCGAAGGGAAGATGCGGACGAATGATGCCGACGGCGAGAAAGAACGGTTCCTTGCCAGCTTGTTTGCCGAGGTCGTCAAGCTGCCGGAGGGCTTCCTCAGTGATAAGGCCGTCGGGATAGGCTGCGTCCGGACCGTCAAAGGCTTGGTAGACATCCATATCCTTGGCATTCTTGCGAATTTCGCCATTTGCCAGTCCGTGCATGACTCCCCGTGGGTGCTGCCAAGGACCGGCGGGCAAGAGGTGGCGATCCCAAGAATCAGGCATCTCGGGTTTGGCACCGTCATTCCAATCCGGACCGCCTCGTCCCCCGGGGTGATGCGAAACTTTGCCAACGGATACGGAGAGGTAACCGTTTTTCCTAAACCAAGCGGGGAAGCTCGGTTGCTTGACCTCCTGAGAGCGAATGAACAGAGCGTGGTTGCTGGATGGTCCGTATTTTCCGGTCAAAAGAGTGTAGCGGGATGCTCCGCAGGTGGGAGCCTGGACATAATGACGATGGAAGGGGCGGCCCTGAGCGGCGAGTTTGTCGATGTTCGGGGACTTTACGTAGCTTGCACCGAAGCAGTTCAGTTCCGGACGCAAGTCATCAACGCAAATCAAGAGCACGTTGGGCTTGTTCAAGCCGTACCCATGACATGCAACGAGAAGGGTCGTGATAAATGCAGGCAGGCACAGGAACTTACAAAGAGGCGGTGGCATCGAACAAGAAAAAGTAGAATCTTCTTTATTTACAACCTAAGAAGACGCACTTCTTCGAAAAAAGTTTCAGTCCATCCGGAAATAATTTCCGCAAGGAGAAATCCTCGTGTCTTTGTCTAGCGGTTAATCCGGACTGAAATCCCGCCGCCTCGGGAAAAGGAACGGGATGAAGTTGAAAGTCCGGCCCCGGACACCCCGAACCCGGACATTTTCATTCCGCCTCCATACGGATTGACGAAGACGGGGGCTGGTCCACGGGGGAGAACAAGAACTTGGTTGTTGGCGGGATTTCCGTTCACAACCACGATTCTTTGGGGTTGCTGGTAAAGAATGGGACCACCTACGCTAGAGATTCCGTATAGGTTTCCGGACGGAAGATAAGTGGTTCCGGTACTTACAGTTCGGTTGGAGCCAGCTCGAAACGCGATTCTTGCCTGCCAATTGTCCTTTACGAGATCAAAACTGACTTGCGTTGCATTAAAACGATCGTAGGTGCGTCCCAATCGATCGTAACCGTCGACCCAGGCGAGAAAAGGCGTTGGGCCGTTTCCAATTACGATTGGGGCATAACCCGGTCCGTAGAGGACGGTTTGACCGTAACCGATTCCTCCGGCGTT
>JAURNO010000206.1 GCA_030830145.1 Verrucomicrobiota bacterium | reverse complement strand
TTTCTTGCAAGTTGCTTGACGGTTGCATTCTCATCCCGCTCTGCATCGCTTATCTCAGTTCGTTCATTTTGTAATTGAGTCAATTCCCGACTCAGTTGACTACTTTGCTTGTCATAATCAGCCCGAACCGCGGTAGAACTTTTACGGGTAATTTCGACTTTCAAACCAATTTCACGTATTGACGCATTACCCTCGGACAACTTGGTGAATTCTTCGTCAGCTCGATCTAGGAAAGCTTTACTCCTCAAACTGTCTGCGTACCCGTTGTACAAATCCCTGAAACTGGCCCGATCATATTCACCCGGCCCTGCCTCTGTTTTTCTATCCAGGACAAATACCACATACCCCTCGCGAGCTTTGCGAACGGAGCGGGTAAAAAAAGCTCGTTCGCTTAACCCGGCAACCTCCTCGAGAGGCTGTCGATTTGAGCGCCTCTCACTCTCTCTTCTTTCGAGCCCGAGGATAGCACCCTGCATTGAGATATCTTGAGCTGAAAATGAAATCGAGCGAGGCTGTGCTTTTCGTTGCGCTATCAGTTCAGCAAGCTCCGCTGACCGGCGTTTTTCTTCGTAAGTACTATATTTAATTCTTAATTTATCCTGCAGGGAATTAATCTCGTCCAAAAACTCCAAAGCCGCATCTCGAGCTGCTGTTTCTGCGTATCTTTCAGCATCCAGGCGATCACCTTCAATAATACTCTGACGCACCTGCTCACGAACCTGCTCAAAAGTAACCTCTGGTACCGCCGATTGATTGAGGTCTTTTTCGAGCCCAGCCAACAGATCGAGCTCAAGAGAATCACTGGCCGTCGAATTGGAATCAGATTGATTCGCATCTTTTGGACCTACAGGACCTTTTTCTCCCTTCTTACCTTCCGATCCGTTTTGATCAACTACAGGGGGAGGTGCCGGCGGAACAAATTGTCCCTTGTTTCGCTCGAAATAAGACAGCATTCTCGCTTCGTCCGGAGCAGGTGGAACCTGTAAGTAATCTTTACTCGCAAAAGTGAGTGCGGTAGCAAAGGTCCTCGATGGTTCTTCAAAAACCGCATCCAGCTTATTTTCTTCATGATATGCGACCAAAACTTCATCGAGAGTTCCAGAAATACTTACAGCATCACTCTCTGAGGAAAAGGAAGGCTTGGCGGTGGGTAATTTCTCACGCACAGGAAGCAAAGAAAGGGTCTTATCCTCCAAGCTAGAAACAAAACCGAAGTTTTCTTCGTCAATTGCTTTTTGCAGGGTCTCTATGGTCTGAAATATGGCTGAAGCGATCGGAACGTAGCGGACCGAACCATTCTTATCTTTTGATCCAGAAGAAAACTCGAACTTAACATCGCGATTACCGTAAGAAACCGACAATGAATCGCCGACTTTAATTTTATCCGAAAAAGTAAGCTCAGCGATCACTGGATCGCTTAGATTGAGATCCTCTACATCAAGTGAAATGACTTCCGCATCCCATGCAAATTGCTCACCATGTAAATCAAGTTCAGCTTCTTTATTTAAGGCTACTCCCCCTTGATTGTAGGTTTGATCGACCTGCATGGCACGAAACAGCGAGTAAAGAATCGTTTCTGTATCCCTCGCAGTAAATCCATGCCTCTGACCGACAAACTGCATCGCCCGGGTACGGTTTGCTTCTTCCGACAACCCGGGATCAAGCCTCCTCAGGAAGTCATCAAATCGCAGGTTAATTTTCGGATGGTTAATTGAAAGTGGCAGGAAACCCCAATTGTCAGCCTGCCCATCGAGTGTGATCTTAGATTGAGCTGAAGATTCAGAAAATTCAAAATCGTAAAGTCCAGACCTGGCAATTTCTTTGACCTTTAAAGATTTGGGCAAATTGGGCCATTGTTGCATAAAACCAAAAAGTCTTTGCAGGGCATTTCGATCGATATCTTCCTGATTCGCCTGAAAGGCAGCCTGGATCTGACTTTGTAAATTCTCAAGGAACTGGCGGTCGGCCTTTTCCATCGCTTCATCGGATGGGCTGATAATGGCTCCGAAATCAGAAGCAACACGGTTGCTTAAAGTGACGAGTCGGCGCTGATCGGGATCGTTTAGATCCACCCCATATAATTCTTTTTTCTCGCGCGTTGGATCTGGTAGCAGATCAAACACCGAAGAACCTTGGGAAAGGTACAGTACGAATGAAACAACAATCACAACCAAAAGTATTGGAAATAAAAACTTACTTTGCTTGGAAATGAAATTCTGCAGGGCAGTAATCATAGATGGCTTGGGTTAAAAAAACATTTTATCATGAAGCATCAGAAAATAACGTCAAACCTTTGAAAACACTTTCAATCTCTATTTGTGAGATTATTTGGCTCTTAATTTAGGCTTTTCCTCGAAAGTCAGGGAGCTCATCCAGCTTTGCCTCTTGGCTCCGTCTTGCTTGCGAAAAGGACGCATTACGACCATTTTTTCCAGCAGTAACATATCTCCCTTTTGCTCGTCCCATTGCAGGAAATACTTGTAAGTTTCTAAATCTTGGTCCCGACCAACAGCATTCTTATCGGCTGGCAATTTGGCGGTGACCACGATTGACGACCCTGCCCACATCCATTCGCCCAGCATTTCTAGATCTGTGGCACCCCCCGATACCACAACTGCATTATTACTATCAAAGGCAAGATTTATGGGATAGGATGCTTTTCGTGAAAGCCCCTCATTACGCATCAATAAAACAGGGGATCCGTCATCATTACTAAGACCCGCCTTGGTTTGAAAAGCAAACCGGATTCCCCTTTTAATCAAGTAATACTCCGAGGGCTCCCGGTCATCATCAAAATATATCTTTCTTTCTCCATCTCCGACATCCCATTTTCCTTCTCTGGATACCGTTTTTACCTTTGGATGCTCAAATGTCATGGTGGCAAGCATCCCATCTGGAGTTTGACGTAAGGTAAGTCGAATTCTCCCCTCCTCCCCGTTTGACATGATCGAACCGTCAAAGACCTCATGAATCCAATCTTTGATTTCACCGGAAAATTGCCCACCAGGATCAATTCTTCCACAAGAAACCATTCCCAAAAAGAGCAAACCTGTACATATTCGAAAAAAGACCAACATCTTCCTTATCCGTAGATTCGAAATTTCATCTTTAGCAACATCAAAAAGACTCAGGCCCCGCCAAAAGTATTTTATTCAGGTTCCGAAAATACATCGAACAGGATAGCAGAAAGCCAAACCCAAGAAATAAT
>JAURNO010000205.1 GCA_030830145.1 Verrucomicrobiota bacterium | reverse complement strand
CGGAGGCAATCACTTGACATTCGGGTACGGCTTGCGCCATTTTTTTTTGGGCATCGAGATTCGGACCTTTCATGGCTCCATCCGTGGCGCCGTCGGTATGAATGATCCACCGAAGCCCCATGGACTGAAGGCTTTTCGCCAATTCAATGGCATCGGTCTGCGTGGTTTCGACCCAACCTTTGGTTGCGACCATTCCGTCTTTGGCATCGATTCCCACAACGATTTTTTCAGCCCCGAATTTTTCGACGAGCGAACCAATCCATTCCGGTTCCTCGCAAGCGCGTGTTCCAATTATGACCCGGTCCAATCCCAAGCTCAAGGCTTTGTCGATAGCCGTTTCGTCTCTCATTCCTCCTCCCAATTGTACCTTCAGTCCTTCGACCCGTAGTATGGAGCGTACGGCGTCCAAGTTGGCGGACGATCCGGCAAAGGCTCCATCCAGGTCGACGACATGCAAGTGAGTGGCTCCTGCTTCTTCCCAACTACGGGCCGGTTCGGCGGGGTTTTCGAAATAGACGGTTTCCTGATCGGCTTTTCCTTGAAAAAGCCGAACGCAGCGTCCGTTGCGCAAATCAATGGCGGGGTAAATGGTCATGATGCGATGTAATAGAGTATTTTAATGGGATCGCGATTCAAAAAAGATTATTTTGACTCGTCATCCTTTGTCTCTTCGTTCAAGAGGAATAGTCTAACTAATCCAATTATGCCAAAAAAAATAAAACCCGCCCCGGCTCGTCGTAACCCAGTCGCCCCCGCCTTTCTTAAAGAGCTCTTGCTGGCTCGTTCTCCCTCGGGTTACGAGGAGGAAGCAAGGGAAGTCGTTCGCAAGCGGATGGCAAAAGTTGCAGACTCTTTCGAGGTCGATGCGTTGGGTAGCTGTCATGCAACCTTGGGGACAAAAGGTTCGCCCACTCTTATGTTGGCGGGTCACATCGACGAACTGGGACTTATCATCAAGCATGTCAGTGAAAAGGGCTTTCTTTACTTCGATGCAATCGGTGGTCATGACCGGGCGATGATCTCGGGTCGTAGAGTGGATATCATGACCCGCAAGGGAATCATCAGAGGCGTTACGGGTAAAAGAGCCATTCATCTCATGACCCCGGAGGATCGAAGGAAGGTCCCCGAAATGCATCAGATGTGGATCGACATAGGCGCCAAAGACAAAAAAGAAGCTCTTTCCCGAGTGACCATCGGCGATGCGGCGGTATACGATCATGGCTTCGAGAAGCTTCACGGTCCTCTCGCCGTCTCTCGTGCTTTCGACGACAAAAGCGGGGCTTACACCGTGAACGAGGCGCTCCTTCGCTTGGCCAAGGGGCGCAAACCAAGTTGCAAAGTCGTAGCCGTATCCACCTCTCAAGAGGAAATCGGTACGAGAGGCGCCATTACCTCGGCCCATTTGGCCAATCCAGATGTCGCTTTGGCTGTGGACGTCAGTCATGCCACCGATCATCCAGATGCGGATCATCGCAAATATGGAGCCTTTACCCTTGGCGGAGGTCCTATCCTCACGCGTGGTCCGAATGTCCACCCAGCAGTCTTCGACCGTTTGATGGATTGCGCCGAGAAGGAGGGCATGCCTGTTCAAATCGAAGCCGATCCACGACCTACCGGTACCGACGCCCGGGCTATTCAGATTGCCAGAAACGGAGTGCCTACCGGACTTGTCGGGATTCCTCTGAGGTATATGCATACGCCGAGCGAAGTGATTGATTTGAATGACCTGGAGGCCGTCGTTCAATTGTTAGTTGCATTCGCCCGATCTTTGCGCAGAGGCGAAGTTTTTCGCTGAGGCAAGCTCCGGCTTGGAGCCGGTTTCGGACTCGGGCAGTTTTTTGGGGGTTGTGTAATCTTGGTTTGAGATCAATGAAATGTGCATGAATCCAATTCTCAATCAAAACGCCTTTTTCGTAAAGGAACACGTGGGGCTTTTGAAGGCTGCCAACAATTACGATATTCTTGAGCCTGAAAGTGGTGAAACCATCCTTCATTGCAGAGAGGAAAAACTGGGGGCTTTTACCAAAATTCTACGTTTCACCGATTACAAACGAATGACTCCCTTCGACGTTGAGATCAAGACGCCCGAGGGAGAACCAGTGGTTCGGGTCAAGCGGGGAATTTCCCTTTTTCTTTCCAAGGTTTGCGTTTTCAATGAGAAGGAAGAAAGGATTGGGGGCTTCAAGCAAAAGTTCTTTTCGCTCGGCGGTAAGTTTACCTTGATGGATGCTCAAGAGAATCCTGTTTGTACCCTGAAGGGAAAATGGACGGGATGGGATTTTAAGTTCATTACTGACGATGGGGTCGAGTTTGCCCATGTGACCAAGAAGTGGGCGGGGATGGGCAAGGAACTCTTCACCTCGGCCGATAATTACGTGTTGGAAATTGCCGAGCAAGTTCCCCATGACAGCGAGATTCGTCAATTGATTCTGGCCGCCGTGATGTGCATAGACATGGTTTTGAAGGAATAAAAGCCGCGTCCGACCATTGCCTGTGTTCTTTTCTTGAACTTGAAAATTCCCCGTTTTTTTGTTATTGAATGTAATTGGATGGAACAATTTTAACCACATCACCAAATAT
>JAURNO010000204.1 GCA_030830145.1 Verrucomicrobiota bacterium | reverse complement strand
GACGGCCGATGAGTTATCCGCCTGGCACAACAATCGGGACAAGTCACGAAACCTTACAGACAAAAACCAGATCGCCACTTCTCTCAAGCTAATTCCCGAAGCACGTAAAATGATGGAGAAGCTGATGCAAAACTTAAACGAAGCCTAAAAAAGGGAAAAACATAATCCACCCCGATCGAATGAGAAACGAGGAAAGTATAATTCAATCAATTAGATAATCTCACTGCAAATTTCCTCGACCTAAATAATAAGCCCGATCAAAGTAAACCTAAGATAACACATAGAAAAGCAGGCCCTTCCCATGAATAAATACATATTGTTACTTTTTTCCCTGTCCCCCTTTTTCACTCAAGCTGAAACATTCCTCTCTCTCCAAGTGGAAGATCTGGTCTTTGAAAAAGGTGAAGCCATACCAGACAGCTTCGACGCCCGCCGAAGTTATTCCAGAGAATTGCGCAAGTGGGTCACTCCCGCTACCCCTTACCTGCGGACACAAGATGCCGAAGAGTCCTTTCTTCACATCGTCCGTGAACGCAACAACTCAAGCCGACTGCCAACAAGCGCCCTTCGCATCTGCCTAAGCAACCCCAAGGACATGGTGAGAGGCTGGCTCTTCATTCAGAATGGAGACAAAAGGTTGAAAGGGTATCCATTTAGCTTCGACGCTAAGAAAGCAAAGAAACTGACCGCCGACCGAACAGGGGAAATCAATTACCTGAAGAACAAGTTGGCTTATTACGACAGGCTTCAAAACCTACAGGTTCCGGGAACGGCCTGGTTTCGCCATCAGGCCAATCAATCGACCGAGAGACTTAAGGTTCTGCAACCCGCGGAAAAACATCAGCATGGAAACAATCGTACGAATCGCTTCAACCGTCCTACCCGCAAGGTAGGGTTGGAAAGAACCATCGATCTTTTCTCCGGCGGCCGCGCAATCAGTGAAAATCTCCAACTTGACCGCGAGTTACGCCTTTCCTCGGACGAGCAAAACCGAACCATCCTCCTTGCCGAGGTCAAGGGAATCACCATCGAAGAAATGCCCTGGAAGGAATTGATCGGTGATGCCAAACCCAAGCTCGATCCACTCGCCAGCGTTCTTCCCCACGACCAGCACGCCCTCTTCTTCCCAACCTTCCGGTCCATGATCGAGGTAATGGACGAGGCCACCGAACAGGGCACTCCCCTACTACGTCTCAGCGAGGGACGGGCCGAGAGCGCCCGTTCGCGTGAAAAATACCGTGAGCAACTTTGCCTGCCCGACACCGAGCTTAGCCGAATCCTAGGACCCAAGCTGATTTCCTCTGTAGCGATGACCGGGAGCGATCCCTTTTTGCGCACCGGGACCTCACTGACAGTGCTTTTCGAGGCCAAGCAAACCGATGCCCTTTTTACCGCTCTCGCCCTCCGCCGGTTCGAGTCTTCCCAAAAGAACAAAACCGCCCAAGCGGTCAAGGGAACGATCGCCGGGATCAACTATGTTGGGTTGGTCGCCCCGGGCGACCTCATTAAGTCTTACTCCGCCACCGTAAGCAAAAATGTCGTAGTGGTCACCAACTCACTCGAGCAATTGCGCCGCATCATTCAAGTCTCCGCGGGCAAGAAAACCAGCCTATCCTCCCTCGAGGAATACCATTATTTCCGGCAGCGCTACCTGCGCCCACCCGCCCAGCACGAGCATGTTTTCGCTCTTATATCGGACGCCACCATTCGTCGATGGTGTGGCCCGGAGTGGCGGATCGGGGCCTCCCGCCGCACCCGGGCGGCTTCCGCCCTCGCCGAGTTGCAAGCCCGGAACGAATCAGGCAGTCCCCTCAATGCCAAGGAGTTTCCCGAGCTCGGAAAAGTTCAGCTCATCAATGGGCGAGTCCACAGCCCGCGCTTTGGAAACCTCGCCTTTCTGCGCTCCGTCGAGGAACTTGGGATCAAAAAGATAACTCCTGAGGAAAAACGGGCCTATGTCTTCTTCCGCGACCGCTACCAGAGCCATTGGTCCCAATACTTCGACCCCATCGCGGCACGCCTTTCCATGAAAGACGGGAAAATCTCGGGTGACATTACCATTCTTCCCCTTATCGGAGGTTCGGACTACCGCCGGATGATCAGCACCGTGGGTGACGTCAAGCTCAAGGAATCCTCGGGTGACCCCCACCCCGAGGCTCTTTTACACTGGGTCACTGCCTTGGACATGGACTCGCCCGAATTAAAACAGGCAAGTAACTTTGCCGCCATCATGGCCCCCTCGCTCGGAACAGGAGCATTTAGTTGGATCGGAGAATCCTATTCCATTTATCTTGACCGATCTCCCTTCTTCAAAGAACTCGGTCAAGCCTTCACCAAGGGAGGGGAAGATGGAGCCGAGGACTTCATGGAAAAAAACTGGGGGCGCATTCCTGCAGCCCTCAACGTCGAGGTGCGCAACCCCTTCAAACTGACCGCCTTCCTCGCTGGTTTCCGAGCTTGGCTTGAGCAAACCGCACCAGGGATGACCGTTTGGTCGAATCATTCCCATAAGAAACAAGGCTACGTAAAAATCGCTCCCGGAAAAAACCTGCAGGAAGACCTGATGGAAGATGGAGCCGCACCCATCGCCCTTTATTATGTGCCATCCTCCAAAGTACTCACCGTCAGCCTAAGCGAGGACATGATCAAGCGGGCCATCGACCGAAACCTCGTCCGCCGTTCGGACGCTACCGCTTTACCCGAAGCTACCTGGTCAGGAAAAAGCTCTGCCTTTTTCGCCAAGAACCCACTCATCGATTTGGCGGACGGAATTCTTCAGAGAGAAAGCCTCAGGCGCTTCCAGGAAAAATCATGGAGTAACCTCCATGCCCTCAACGAGTGGCGTATTCAGCTCGGAAAGAAGGACGCCTCAGCATACCACATGGAGGTTTGGCAAACCGAACTTCAGTGCCCGGGGGGTGGAAAATATGCCTGGAACGAAAAGTTCCAGACCTACGAGTCCAGCGTCTTCGGACACCCCGGCAAGCCAAGCATGCCAAAGAATGGGATTGGATTGCTCGGACCTTTTGGGGCAATCGGTTTCGGAATCACTTTCGAAAACGACGGATTGCGGGTGCAAGGCTCCATCTCCCGAAAAAAACCAGAACCAAAGGCTCCCGAGCAAGACTGAACCACTGGCATCAATGCGCCTGAACCGCCTTACCCTTTCTTTTGCTTGCCTTGGAGCAATTCTGTTTTGGCCTGTACTGGCATACTGCTTGAGCCATACTTGGATGGACCAACCTTTCGAATCGATTTTCCTTTTCGCAGCCCTACCCTCGATCATACTCGCCCCCTTTGCCCTGATTGAAGTCGTGAGCGAAAACTTTGTCTTTCTTTTTTGTGCACTCGCCTTAACCGGCTGGGTCCTGCCACTAGCCCTATTCCATAGGCGATCAAGGGAACGCTCGGCCCAATATCTATTCCTGACAATCATGTCCGGCATTTCTCTCGGTCAATCGCTGCTCGGAATGCTAATGATCGCAGGAAAGAATGTCTAACAAACGAGTCCCTTTGCTTATGAACAAATATCTGACCATTGCAAAAGCCCTAAGCATATTTGGTTTCCTTTGCCTGCTTAGCTCCACTTACCTCCTCCGCTCGGAAGTTCTGGAGCTCAACGAAATTCGATTTTCATCGGAGAGCCTGAAGTCCGACGAAGCTATGCGCGAGCTTAAGGAAAACCATCCCCTGCGCGTTCAACAATACGAGGTTGAAAAAAAGAACCACGAGCTCCAGATGGAGCACTATCAGGAAATGCTCGACCTCTACCAGTCGGACTACGACGAATACGTCAGGCGGATCAAGGACAAGTACAACCCTCCCTATCTGCCATCGAAACCCCGACCACCTCAACCACCCGAAGTCGGTGAAAAACTGGCCAAGACCACTCTCGCCTTTCGCAAGCAGCAGCATGAATATTTCAAGATGACCAAGCAGTTGAACTATGTCAGCTTGTTCTCCGCTCTTTTACTCGTGGGCGGACTGCTCTTTTTGCTCATGTTCGACAAGGGAAAGGAACGGATCCTATACCTGGCCGTGCTCGCTCTGAGCTTCTTTTTCATGATCGGGCCATCCTTTCACTCCATCCTGAGTGCCATCGCAGGTTTCCTTCAAGCCCCCAACCCATATTGACAAGGTCGGGGGGCGGTTCGCGTACTAGTTCACAGTGGATCGCCACGCGCATTTACCATGCCCTCGAGATGACAACGCACTCTCTGTCATTGCGAGAAACAAAGTGAGCGGCAATCCATCATGTCCTAGGAGACGCCTGGTTGAGACAAGGAGCGTTAAGGGGTTGGCTTCCCTTTCAATCTTCAAAATTCACCCTTCACCCTTCCATCCACCGGTTCACAGTGGATCGCCACGGGCTGCCCTCGCGATGACAGGGGGTGTGGGAAAAGGCTCGCGATGGAAGGGATTAGGGTGGTGGTCAGGCAATACCTAGTTCAGCCAACCACGAACCCAATAATTCGAGAGGTAGGCCGATAACGTTGGAATGAGATCCCGTAAATTTATCGATAATCAGATCGGAACGGGTTTGGATGGCATATCCGCCCGCCTTATCGAGAGGGTCAACTTCCGAGAAATAAGCCTTGATGACCGAATAGTCAAAAGCCTTGAAAGTAACTTGACTGGTGTCCACTTTGACTTCCTCGTAACCTCGGGAAAGAAGCGACAGGGAAAGTCCGGTGCTCACCGAATGAGTTCCCCCCGAAAGCATCCGAAGCATTTCAACCGCTTGCTCCATGTCTTTAGGCTTACCCAAAACTTGATCGTTAACCCAAACGAGTGTATCCGCGCCAAGAACCCAACGGTCCGGATACTGGGAGGCGACTGCCGCCCCCTTGAGCCTTGCATTCTCCTGAACCAAGGCAAGAGGACCATCAGGGTGTGTACGAATTTCCTCGGCATTGGAGGGAAGCACTTCAAAGAACTCAATCAGTTCGCCAAGTAATTCCTTTCGACGCGGAGAAGCGGAAGCAAGAATGAAGCATTCGCTTGTGTTCAGGTTCGCCTTTTTTTCCAAATCTTCCATAATAGTGGGTTCGTTATGACAACTTTTGACCCAATGGCAACGAGATGAGGATCGGGATCGCTCAATTAAACCCCACCGTAGGAGATTTGGAAGGCAACCTCGCCCTGGCGATCGATGCCTACGAGCAACTGAGCGGACAAGGAGTGGACTTAATCGTTTACCCGGAACTCATGCTTTGCGGCTATCCTCCCCGCGATCTCCTTCTCAAGGAAAATTTTGGGGTCGATTGCCGAAGCGCTCTCGAGGAGTTCGCTCGGACAACCGGGCCAACAGTCGCCTTAATTGGATTCCCTGAAAAAAACCCATCCGAAAGGAAAGAACCTTTCTTCAACTCTGCCGCTTGGTGCAAGGAAGGACAGGTCATGCAAACCTTCCGCAAGCGCTTACTCCCCACCTATGATGTCTTTGACGAGGACCGTTACTTTGCGCCCGGAAACTCCACACTCCTTGCCGAGCTCAAGGGAAAACGCATCGCGGTAACGATTTGCGAGGATGTGTGGAACGTCAACGGAGAGCTCTACCCCACCGATCCACTCGATGAGATCGCAAGCGAAAGACCGGATTTCCTGATCAATCTCTCAGCAAGTCCCTGGTATTCGGGAAAAGAAAGAAAACGCATGGACTTACTCACCAGAGTGGCTAGAAAGGTTGGGTGTCCGGTAACCTACGTCAATGCAGTAGGTGGAAACGACGAACTTGTTTTCGATGGGTTTTCTTTTTCTCTTAACGCCCAAGGGGAACTCTTGACTTGTTGCCGTTCCTTTTCGGAGGCCATCGAGGTCCACGACCTTTCGGATGAATCAACCACCAACCACCAACCGGCCATAGCGGAGGAGAACCTGCGAAAAGCACTCGTTTTGGGCTTACGCGACTATGCTCACAAGAGCGGGTTTGCCAAGGGACTGATCGGATTGAGCGGCGGGATCGACTCGGCGGTCACGGCGGCTTTGGCCGTGGAAGCTCTCGGTGCGGAAAACGTAATTGGAATAAGCCTGCCCTCCGCCATCTCAAGTGAACACAGCAAGGACGACGCTCGGGATTTGGCCGAGAATTTGGGCATCCAGTTCGACACCCTTCCCATTCAAAAAATCGTTGAGGCCGCCACATCCGAGCTCAAGCCTCTTTTCGGAGACCGTCCCACGGACGTAACGGAGGAAAACCTACAGGCGCGAGCGAGAGCTTTACTCCTTATGGCCGTATCCAACAAGCTGGGCGCCCTACTCCTAACGACTGGAAACAAGAGCGAGCTTGCCGTCGGATACTGTACCCTTTACGGCGACATGTGCGGAGGTCTTGCCGTAATTTCGGACGTCCCGAAAACCGAAGTATTCGCCCTCGCCCGTCACATGAACAAGAATCGAGTCGTGGTCCCCGTCAACACAATAGAAAAACCACCCTCAGCCGAACTGCGACCTGACCAAAAAGACAGCGACTCTCTTCCCGAATACGATGTTTTGGATGCGATTCTTCATGCCTATGTGGAAGAAGGGAAATCAATTTCAACCATTTTGACCTCGGGTCATGACGAAGCAACGATTCGGCGAATCGTCCGCTTAGTCGACTTAAACGAATATAAACGCAAGCAAGCCGCTCCCGGCCTAAAGACAACCCCCCTCGCCTTTGGCGTAGGCAGACGCATGCCCATCGTGCAAAAATACACCAACTGAATTTTTTTCGAGACATGAATCAATCCCAAGAACTTTTCGATCGAGCTAAAAAACTGATCCCCGGGGGAGTCAACTCACCCGTCCGGGCATTCCGATCGGTCGGCGGCTCCCCCTTCTTTACTAAGAAGGCAAGCGGGTGCCGATTGACTACGGCGGATGATCAGGAACTCATCGATTACGTTTGCACTTGGGGCCCAGCCATTCACGGGCACGATCACCCCGTGATACGCGAAGCCGTTGCCGATGCCTTAGCCCAAGGCACCAGTTTTGGAACACCTGGTCCGGCCGAGGTAGAGATGGCCGAGTTGATTGTGGACATCGTTCCATCGGTGGAAAAAGTCCGCATGTGCAACAGCGGGACCGAAGCCACTATGTCGAGTATCCGACTCGCCAGAGGATTTACGGGAAGGTCCAAAATTATCAAATTCGCAGGCTGTTACCACGGACACGTCGACAGCCTGCTCGTAAAAGCAGGCTCCGGAGCCCTTACATTGGGCAATCCAGACAGTGCCGGAATTCCGGAAAGTTTTGCCAAGGAAACAATCGTCCTCCCTTACAACGATCTGGAGGCAGTGCAGGATGCCTTCTCCCAATCACCCGACGATATCGCCGCTATTATTGTTGAGCCCTACCCTGCCAACTGCGGGCTCATTCTACCCGAGGACGGGTACCTTGAGGGCTTGCGGAAGGCATGCACGGACAATGGAACTGTCTTGATCTTCGACGAAGTGATGACGGGGTTTCGGTTGGGTATAGGGGGCGTGCAGGAAAGAACCGGCATTACACCGGACTTGACTGCGATGGGAAAAATCATCGGTGGCGGTTTGCCAGTCGGGGCCTTTGGCGGAAAGACCGAGATCATGGATTTCCTGGCCCCACTTGGCCCCGTCTACCAAGCGGGAACTCTAAGTGGAAACCCACTTGCGATGGCGGCAGGGATCGCATCGCTGAGGATGCTCAAGGACAACCCACCTTACGAACACTTGAATAGGCTGGGAAAACTTCTTTCAACAGGAATCAACGAAGTGGCCAATCAAAAGGGCATTGCGCTCCAAGTACCGCAAACCGGTTCCATGTTCTGTCTTTTCTTTTCGCAAAACCCAGTGATGAATTTCGAGCAAGCTTTGGCCTCCGAAGTCGATTCGTTCAAAAAAATATTCCAAAGCTGCTTGGCCAACGGAATTTACCTTCCGCCCTCCCCATACGAGACATGCTTTATAAGTGCATCCCATGGGGAAGATGAAATCTCAAAAACCATTGAACAGGTAGCGTTGGCCTTATCCTGATTGTTCTTCGCTTACCGTTGACTTACCAAATCCCTCCGCAATAAATAACCAACATGACTTCTCGCTACCTTCTAGTACTGCTTTTTTTCGCAAACGCCTTCGGCGTTCAAGCTATTGCACAGCAAGATCGCATTCCTTTTTACGAAGACTACTTTAAAAAGTCTGACCTCAATGGGTTTCTTCGAACCGCAAAAAAGTTTTTGGAAGACAAACCGGAAGCAGTCGAAAGCCCCCGTGTAGCGATGGATTTGCTCATGGCTGCCAAAGTCGCCCGAGACTCCAAGGCAGTCAACGAGGCTATAGGCTACCTCCTTTTCCGTTACTCAAGCAGTCTTCCCACTCTTCATTTTTTGAGCAGTTTTGAGAAAGGTTCCGAAAAGCTAACCGAACTACTGAAGACTCAGGCCGATTCAGCTGATTTGGGAAGCAAGGAGTTCGCGGTTTCATATTGCCGTACGATCATCCTCATAGCCCGTGCAAAGAACCCAGAACTCCTCAAAGACTCGGGTCTTCGACTACGGTCGTATTTACTCGCGGTCAAGGCTGAGGTAGAGGAAATCGAAAAGGTTGCCTCCCAATCATTGACCAAAGACGCGGAAAAAAACACCAACTTGGGTAATGCGATCAAGATCGTCCTCTCTGAGCAACCAGTCATTGAGAAGATTTTGGCATTGGACCGAATTGAAGGGAAAGACGCGGGGTTTTGCATACGTTTCTATCTTGCCGAACTGAGTGAAAAACAAAAGAATTCCCCTGAAATCCTCGCCCTCAAGCTCAAGCAGGTTCTCTTTGACGGAATCGGAAACAAGGACGGGAAAGTAGAAAAGGCTCTTGAGATTCATGCCTCCTTGCCTCCTAAGATGGGCAAACTTGCTAAATATCAAACTTTTCTTGCCTTCGCCCAACACATCGATGGCAATAACGAAGATGCGATCAAAACCCTAAAGAAGATTTCGACCAAATCCTCGAACAAGGTTTCCGCCCAATGGGGTGAAACCGCCCGGTCCTATGCAGACGGACTTCAATTCTCCGAAAACAGAAAAAAACTTTTTCTCGATGCTTTGGGGAAGGGAATCGATAAAATGAGCGAGGAAAAAGACGCCTTTTACATTAAAATTAATTGGTCCACCGGAGACAAGACGGCCAAAACAGTTCAATACGAAGCTTACCTGAGTCTTTCCAAGTCAAAGGAATCCTTTGAAATCCAAATCTACACCGAGAACAAACTGTCCTTTGCTTTTCGGACCGATCCGAAGAGTGCGTCCATCCTTCCTCCCTCTGGCGAACAGATCATATCTTTCAAAAGCTCAGGAGCTCTTCCCGTCCCTCAATTCGATGTGGTACGCGATATCGGCGACGGGAGCTTCAACTACAATTTCAACCTTGGTTTCGTGAGTACTTTTGCGAAACTTGCGGACGAGGGAAGCAACTTCCTCAAGAATCCGTATGTCGGAACGGACAAAGGAAGAGAAGTCCTCATGAACTACATCCTTGGAAGCAAGCCCATTTGGCTTGGCTCGGCAAAGTCCATCAAGGGCGGAATGTCTTATCCGCTATTCAGTATAAGCCCGGACGACCCCGTCCCCACCGAAACAAGCTTGGCCTTTGACATTTCAGGCAACCTGATCTCATGCTCCTTTGGTGACATTGCTTTTTCCAAGATTTTGCGGGGTAATGCCGATATTTTGGAAAACATGCCTGATTGGCCAGATATGCCCGAAAAAAAGGAGGACAAATTCGACTTCGCGCTCTTCATGCAAATCGTCACTCAGTTATCCAAGGCAACCACTTCCACTAAATAACCCGACGAAGGAGTCCAAGCTTGAATCAAGTTACCCTCCTTTTTGCCTTCGGTTTCCTTATGCCTTGGCTCTGCTCAAAGACGAGCGGAACCGAGTACAAAATTCTTCGCGAGATTCCCTATGCGGACACAAAAAACCCAAAACAGACCCTTGATTTGGTCGTTCCTCATGCCCCTTCTTCCCTTCCTCCCCTACCTCTCGTGGTTTGGATCCATGGAGGAGGTTGGAAAAAGGGAGACAAGCGAAGCGGGCATCACCCCGACCGTCTCCCTGCCATAGTCAAAACCGGTAGGTTTGTCGGAGCCACCCTTTCATACCGCTTAAGCGGTGAATCAAAATGGCCATCCCAGATTCATGATTGCAAAGCCGCGGTTCGTTGGTTGCGGGGCAATTCGAAGAAATACGGAATCGATCCGAAACGGATTGCCGTATGGGGTTCCTCGGCCGGAGGACACTTGGTTTCGATGCTTGGATCAAGTGGTGAGAATCCACTGCTAGAGGGCGAACTAGGCAAGCACTTGGATCAATCAAGCCGGGTGTCTGCAGTGGTCAATTACTATGGCCCGAGCGCTCTTCTCAAGATGGACGATTACCCGAGTAAAATAGTACACAATGCACCGCATTCACCAGAAAGTCTATTAATCGGCAGTCCAATCCAAAAATCAAAACCCAAAGCCCTGCAAGCATCTCCCCTCTATCATGTAACCCCTGATGATGCTCCTCATATTCATTTTCACGGCACGGATGACCCTTTGGTTCCTTTCAATCAATCGGCAATCTATCACAATGCGTTGAAAAAAGCCTCGATTGAAAGTATTCTCATAACATCAAAAGGGGGTGGACATCATATGCCAGGATCCTTCACCCCTCGTTTTGTCATCCCTTTCCTCGACTACAGCTTGCATGGAAAAGGAAAGCTCATGGCAGACCAGTCCGTCAGGCCAAATTAAAAGATATATCCGAGAGAAAGCTCAAGAATATGAAGGTCGCGGTCGGAAAAGCTATCCATCTCCTCCATCATGAGCCAACGATATCTTAGACCGACCAAAACGCGATCGGAGGGATAAATATTGAATCCGGAAAACAACTGACAAGCAAAAACCCTTTGCTCATCGTCCACAATTTGCTCCTCCCACTTCAACTCCAATTCCTGTCTGAAAGCACCGACCCCTCCGCCAAAAAAGAAGGATACCGAAGACCCTAGTTCGAAACTTGACCCTAGGTTTATCATAAGTCCATAGCCTTGCCCCTCTCCCGCAAAATCAATGGAATTCCCCAATGCCGCAATCGCATTCGGCACAGGACCACTCAAGGCCTTGAAGTCATTTCTAAAGTAGGAAAATTCTGCGTCCGCAAAAAAATGACTCCACTGATGCCCAACTCGCCAGCCGGATGAAAAACCAAGTTTATGCTCAATGGTGATTCCATCTCCAAAAAAATTCGTATCAAGATCACTCGATCCCTGCAGGGCAATAAAAGGTAGAACGTAAAAACCTTTCCTTTGGTAATCTTGCTTACCTCCCATTTTCATGGCCTCAGAGGAAGACTCGGGATTCAAAATGGGAACCGCAGGCGATTCCCAGTCATTGTCATTGCCTAGGCGCAACTCAGGACCGACGCCAAAACCTTTCGCCCCATCGGCTTGAAGGCGATAGCCATTGGAGCCGACTCCGTGATATTGCCTGACCAAGGGAACCAAGGGCTCATTTTTTTTGTCACGAGGCACACTCTCGCCCAGGTTGGCTGAGGAAAGCTTGATTTGGAAGGCCGAAAGTCGTGCGGACAAGTCATTGATTGCTTTTTTTCGCGCTTCGGCTTCCCGAACAAAAGAAGCCTTTTGAAAAGTTACATTGGATTGAGAATAAGCCGAAGAAGCAAGGAGGAAGAAGCATAACAAAAAAGGAAACGTTGGATAAGTCATCCCCTGTATTTTACCTGTCATTGCCACGCAAATCAATACCTGCCTTCGAGGACTTCCCGTCAATAAGGATTTCAGCCATCGCATTCTCTCTTTCCTCAGGAGTGAGATGATCAAGAGATTGAAGAAGCTCGTTCAAGGCGTTGATTGCTTGTGTTGTTGGGACAGCGGAAGAAAAGTCAGGTAAGAAACTTCCAGTTACCTTTAAATCTCGAGTGGATTCGAGTCCGATTACAGTATCGTTACCCGTAAGGTCGCCTTTCCATCCTTTGAAAAGATACCCATTTCGTGGGACAGCCTCGATACGGACAGGATCCCATCTGTGATACTCACCACTACCCGATATCGTACCGCCAACCGTAGGATCCATCGAAATCGAAATTCGATATTTCCGGCCCAACTCAAACCACTCCATGTAAGAGTAGTCGAAAAGCTTCGCCGGCCAACTTCTGCGATCAAGAAAGATCCAATGAGATCTTTTGAAGACGTACATATGCGCAAACACGTGTTTGTTCGTCCAAACCCAACCCAACCTTTGATGATAAAGCCAGACGTCCTCGCCCGATTTCTGCGCAACATAAAGCCAACCAAGGTTTTCATGGAAGACCCAGGGATAATAAGACCCAAAATAATAACCGAACCAATCGGTTTTTTTCCAACCACCTCCGATGTCGGCTCCCATCGAAATGAAATCCACCGACGCTCCTTCAACTGCAACATATGAAACCACAAAGGATTTCTCGTAGGAAAGATACCAGGAATCGGTCACTCGAACTCGGATGCTTAAACTTTTGTTTTGCTCGTAATTCAAAACCGATGCATTTCGCAAGGTGCCGTTTAGATCAAGGGAGAAAAGAGCATTATCACCATCTCCATCGCCACCGACCAACTCGAATGCATGAAAACCACTGTCGTTGAGGTCAAACACTTGAAACTGTCCAATCACGGAACCAACCGGATCTAGTTGTTTCACCATAAGGCCATTCGGTGCGGTTAAATCAGTGGGGGCGTAATTCACCGGAGCTTCATACAAATTAATGACCGACAAGCCAAAGGAACGATTCTTCGACTCATTGTAGTCATTAACCGCGGTGACATTGAGAGTCCATTGATTCGTAGCCTCGTAATCCAATAACGCCAAGGTTCGCAAGATACCACTTCCATCAATTGTGAATTTATTATGAGCACCAGCAACATCGGGATTCAAGGCAAAGGTTACAGTTGCATTTGGTTCGCCCCCGAAAGAAGTGAATTGTCCGACGTAAGTGCCGATCGGAAGATTTTCCTGAACGCTGAGATCAGATGCGTTAAAATCGAAAGGCGGATAAGAGGGCGTATCGTTCACGTCCAGTACGAAAATGGTAAAGTTGCCTTCTGCATAGGCTTGGAATTCATCGTAGACCCGCACTCGAATCAGGTGAGCGGCATTGGTCTCGTAGTCTAATCCCACCGCAGTTCGCAAAGTCCCGTTTGCATCAAGGCTGAAATACGCATTCCCCGGTGTGCCATTCGAATCGTACAGGGAATAAAGGAAGGACACCTCTCCGTCGGGGTCGGTGACGCCAAAGCGCCCCACGAAAGTACCCACGGATGCGTTCTCCTCTATTGACAGAGCGCCCAGATGGTTCAATCCGTCTGGGGGTCTGTTCGTCTCCTTCTCGCGAACATCCAAAACCAGGACCGTAAAATTGCCTTCTGCATATTTCTGAGACTCGTCATACACCCGGACACGGATCAAGTGACTGGCGTTCGACTCATAATCCAAACTCACCCGCGTCCGCAAAGTCCCGTTCTCATCAAGGGTGAAGTAATCGTTACCTGGCGTACCGTTAATGTCGTAGAGAAAGTACCGCAAGGTTCCGTTGGCATCGTAATCACTTGCATTGAAAACGCCCACCAAAGAACCAGCGGGTTGGTTCTCGGTAAGGCTCAGCGTGCTGATTGGAGACAAACCATAGGGAGCTTCGTTCAAGTCCAAGAGGTTGACCGTAAAATTACCCTCGACCGAAACATTGTGTTCGTCCCTCACCGATACGCGAATGACAAAGCTCGAGGCATTGTTCTCGAAATCGAAGACTGTCGCAGTTCTAAGCGTTCCATTGGAGTCCAACGCGAACAAACCGTTACCCGGGTCTCCTAATTCACTCACTAGCTCATAAATCAGAGTCGCGTTGAAATCTTCATCCGTCGCGTTGAAATCTGCAACAAACGAGCCAATTGACTGGTTCTCCAAGATGCTCAGGGAATTGATTGCCGCGAGGTTGTAGGGGGCTTCATGAAGATCAATAACAGAAACCGTGAAAAAGTTGGTTATGCTCTCATTGGCGTCATTTGACGCATTTACGTAGAGAGTCCATTCAGCGGATTCCTCGTAATTCAAAGCGACCAAAGTGCCCAAGCTTCCATTGGCATCGATGGAAAACTTCGAGTAAGCTCCCTCAGGGTCCTGGTTGAGAGCGTAACTTACGCTGGCGTTTGTATCTCCACCGAAAGAGGTGAACCGACCGACGTAAGTACCTAGGTTGGCGTTTTCCTCCACCTGCAAGGCGGTGGCATTGAAATCAAAAGCCGGTGGTAACCCGCTTTCG
>JAURNO010000203.1 GCA_030830145.1 Verrucomicrobiota bacterium | reverse complement strand
TGATGCGTTGATGAATAAACTTGATAAGAACACCTTCCTGTGTTGGAATGTATGAATGTCAAAGTCATTCATTTTTTCTTCAGAGTCAGTGGGGGAGGGGCACCCCGATAAAGTTTCCGATACCATCTCGGATAGCGTCCTGGATGCCTGTCTTTCAAAAGACCCTCAAAGCCGGGTTGCCTGCGAAACCCTCGTAAAGAGTAATTGCGTAACCATTGCCGGCGAGATAACAACCGATGCCAAGTTTGACTACGAAAAGGTTGTCCGTGAGGCCATCCGCGATATCGGATACATCAATGATGATGATATTTTCCATGCCGACCATGTTTTTGTGACGAATCAATTGACGGCCCAGTCACGGGATATCGGACAAGGAGTCGACGCCGCCTCCGCTGACGGCAAGGAGACGGACGAACAAGGAGCAGGGGATCAGGGAATCATGTTCGGTTATGCCTGTAACGAGACGGATGAGTTGATGCCCGCGCCAGTCATGTTTGCCCATCGGATTCTCCGGAAAATGGCTGAAATTCGAAAAGCGGGCGAACAGGCCAAATGGTTGCGTCCCGATTGCAAATCTCAAGTCGCACTCAAGTACGAGGAAGGACGAATGGTCGGCATAGAAAACGTCGTCGTATCCACCCAGCATGCTGCGGACGCAGACAACGACACGATTCGCAACTTCATCATTTCCGAAATCATCAAGCCTTCGCTTCCAGCCGATCTTATCAAGGATTCCACGCAATATTTGATCAACCCCACGGGAAGATTCGTTATAGGAGGCCCTCAAGGAGATTCGGGTCTTACGGGAAGAAAAATCATTGTAGATACCTACGGCGGTTGGGGTCGCCACGGGGGAGGTGCGTTTTCAGGCAAAGACCCAAGCAAAGTCGACCGCTCTGCCGCTTACATGTGCCGATGGGTGGCCAAGAACGTGGTGGCCGCGGGCTTGGCTGAACGCGTCGAAATTCAGGTGGCATACGCTATTGGTTATCCGAATCCGACAAGTATCACCGTAGATTGCTTCGGAACGGAAAAGGCACCGGAAGAGAGAATTCAGGATGCAATCATACAGGTTTTTAATTTCAAACCTGCTGAAATCGTTTCTCAGCTTGACCTTCTTCGTGCATTTTACCGAACCACGACCAATTACGGACATTTCGGCAAAAACGATCTTCCTTGGGAGCAGACTGATAAGGTTGAGGCTCTCCAAGGGGCGGTCGGTTGAATAAAAGTAAGAATCTTTCAATCCAAATCAATACCCAGATCGTTATACAGGAATGACCATTATGACAGAAACCATTACACCCACCCTCGATTACAAAGTTGCCGATATTTCTCTCGCTGAGTTCGGTCGCAAGGAAATTTCCATTGCCGAGCACGAAATGCCCGGTCTTATGGCAACCCGTGAAAAGTACGGTCCATCCAAACCCCTCGCTGGCGTCAAGGTCATGGGGTCTTTGCATATGACGATTCAAACCGCAGTTTTGATCGAAACCTTGGTGGATCTTGGAGCAGACGTACGCTGGTGCTCCTGCAACATTTTTTCCACCCAAGACCATGCCGCCGCCGCGATTGCCGCCGCGGGTGTTCCGGTATTTGCTTGGAAAGGCGAAACCCTCGAAGAATATTGGGATTGCACCTTCAAAGCCATCACTTGGCCGGATGGATCGGGACCCGATCAGATCGTCGATGATGGCGGAGATGCCACCATGCTCATCCATAAAGGATTGGAATTGGACAACGGCAGCGACTGGGTGAATACACCCTCTGACAACGAGGAAGAGGGTGTTGTCAAAAACCTCCTCAAATCTCTGCACGCTGAAAATTCAAACCGCTGGCAGGCTATAGCCGATAAAGTTGTTGGTGTTTCCGAAGAAACCACCACTGGTGTTCATCGTCTCATTCAGATGGAAGAAGAGGGCAAGCTTCTCTTCCAGGCGATCAATGTGAATGATTCCGTAACCAAATCCAAATTCGATAACAACTACGGTTGCCGTCACTCGCTTGTCGATGGCATCAAGCGAGCTTTGGATGTACTTATTTCGGGCAAAGTCGCCATGGTATGTGGATTTGGTGATGTCGGAAAGGGATCCGCTGATTCCCTTGCCAATGAAAAGGCTCGTGTGATCGTCTCAGAGGTCGATCCAATTTGCGCTCTTCAGGCATGCATGGCCGGTTTTGAGGTAAATACAGTCGAAAATGCCCTCGAAACAGCTGATATTTTTGTTACGACCACGGGTAACAAAGACATCATCACCGCCGAGCACATGAGCAAAATGAAAGACCAAGCCATCGTTTGCAATATTGGTCATTTTGATAACGAAATTCAAGTTGCTAAACTCGAAGCAATGGAAGGGGTTGTTAAGGAGGTCATCAAAGAAGATTCCGTGCCGGGCGGACCTGTGAGCCGTTTTACGTTCCCGGACGGAAGAAGCATTTATCTTTTGGCCGAAGGTCGCTTGATCAACCTTGGTTGTGCAACCGGGCACCCCAGCTTCGTGATGTCCAATAGTTTTACTAACCAAACCATCGCCCAGATCGACATCCGGCAAAATCCTGATCGCAAGATCGGCGTATACCGGTTGAGCAAAGAATTGGACGAGGAGGTTGCTCGTTTGCATTTGGACAAACTTGGAGCGAAATTAACCAAGTTGAGCGATGAACAGGCTGATTACATCGGCGTTCAAGTGGACGGTCCGTACAAACCCGAGCACTACCGCTACTAAATTCGCTCCTTACTCTATTTGGGGGATTTCTCGATCCTCGATTGACCCGTCTTTGCTTTAGTAGTATCGTTCGGCCCTTACAGGCTGATGTTTTACGATGACACAAAAGTTTACCTCAAAGCAGGTGACGGGGGCGATGGTTGCCTGAGTTTTTTGCGCCAAAAATACATGCCCGAAGGCGGGCCCAATGGTGGAAACGGAGGTAAGGGTGGTGATGTTATCCTTGTGGCTGACGAAAATGTCTCCGATTTGCGTGCCTTTCACTTTAAAAAACATTGGAAGGCGAAAAACGGGGAACCGGGTCGAGGAAGCGATCAGAATGGCAAAAGAGGCGACTTTTGTTTGCTCAAACTTCCTTTGGGAACAGAGGTTAGAATCGAGGGTACTGATACCCCTTTTTGCGAGCTTCTTTCTCATGGAGAGGAAATCGCCCTTCTCG
>JAURNO010000202.1 GCA_030830145.1 Verrucomicrobiota bacterium | reverse complement strand
GTAATAGCCTGATCAGAAACCATGACATCTTCAACGTTTTGGGTCGAGTTGTCCGTATCTTCCAGTATGTTCGTCAACTCGCTGACAATGACGGGTAAAGACGGGAGGTTTCGGCCGATTTCTCGAATCATTGCTTTGTAATCAACCCAATACTCGTCAACAATTGATCCAGAATCCATATCGACTCGCTAGATCACGCAAAAGTCCGACACAAGAAAAAAAAGTGTTTTTTCAGCAATTAATATGGCAAAACAAGCCTATTGGAAAACTGATCAGACGAAAGACAAGGTTTCTTCTCTTTAAAGCAAACCTAAAGGGTGCAAGAACAAAGAGAAAAGAAGTAGACTAAGAATTGCTATCGAGAATCGCGCAAAAGTCTTCGGTAATTTTAAGTTCCCGCTGCACGTCTGCGATAAGGTGGTCCAATTGATAAATATTCAAACGGGCAAGCAGGGCATCGGATGGAGCCTCAGGGTCTTCGTGGCCACTGAACCCGAACTGCATTTTGTTGACAATCCAATTGGCGATGATGACCAAGTCGATCAAATCACTCTCATCGGTGCCGGCTTTGACATTTTGCCTGAGCTCCGGGTTGGATTCATGGTGCCAACGCACAACACCCTCAACGGCAGAGGAAAGTCCCCAATGACGGCAAATCAGATAACCAAGGTAATCGTGCCGGGGAGATTGATTGATGAGCTCAGCCTGGAAGAAATTGATTTTCTTATCCAATGCAGTTTGAGAATCCACGAGAAACTTGTTATCGTTGTCATCCTCATCGAGCTTGAACCGGGCGACTTTGCCTATGTCGTGAACCAATCCGCAGGTATAGGCCGTTTCATGCCATGACTTGCCAAGGTGCTTGGCAATTGCTCTACAGGCTGCCGCAACCCCCAAACTGTGCTTCCAAAGACCCTCTAGGGAAAATTTTTGCTCGGCTTTTTCCTTGCTTGAAAAGGCTTTGAAGACCGTGGTCGTCAAAATAACGTCCTTGATCTTGTCGAAACCAATCGTTCCGATTGCCTCATTGGCACAAGTCACCTTGGCCCGATTGCCTCGAAACATATTTGTGTTGGCAATCCTGAGAATTCTCGTGCAGATCGCCTGGTCCGAAACCATTACTTCTTCAACCGCTTGGGTGGAAGTATCAGGATCCTCCAAGATATTGGTCAGTTCGTTGACGATGATCGGCAAAGTCGGAAGGTTCCTTTGTATTTGCCGTATTAAGTATTCGTAATCAATAACACCCGCACTAGATTGCATTGCTCAAACATATTAAAATAATTCCCTCCCTTCAAGTGCAATCTGAGCTAATTCCCCACTTTCTTGCCCTGAAAAGCAACAAAACAGAAGAAGCTAGGCAAAACCACAAGAAATAGTCCAGATGCCCGGGGGGGCTTTGTGAAGGTACGGTCGGAATGGTTACTTCCAAAGTCGATGCACCCTCAAAATAGATGCTGCCTGTTTCGTCCCTCAGAACCTGCCTTTGGTTGCCTCTTTGATCAATCCAACCTGACCACCCGGCATTACCGCATCGAAGAACTGGTCTTCGGTTTTCAATAGCCCGCAAGACCGAGTGCGCCGCATGCTGCTCCGCACACCCCTCCCTCCCAAACCATGCATCATTCGTACAGACAAAAAGGAAGTCGGCTTGGCCTCGGACTGTATCCCGGACCAAAGAAGGGAAAATGTCCTCGTAGCAAATCAAAGAACCCACCACAAAAGAGGGCTTTTCGGTTCCTGCCTCGCCAATCGTAAAATTGAAGGGGAGTTCACCCTCTCCAAAAGTCCCGATTGGGCCGACCAATTTCCTCAATCCGGGAATCCACCGGAAGGGGAAAGGCACGTACTCTCCAAAAGGAACGAGGATTCTCTTTGCGTACCATTCGGGAGAAACACCGTTTTCGGGGGTCACCAAGGAAATCGTGTTGAAAGCCTGCCCCTCCTCCTTGACAACGGCTCCGATCAGCATGGGAATTCCTGTTTCACGAACAAGATCTTCAACCCAAAGCGGATCGAGGTTGATCGGATATGGGGTAGAGGCTTCCGGCCAAACGATCAAATCAGGTTTCGTGAGAGCGAGAAACCTAGTTTGCCTCATGAGAATTTCCTTGTGCTGGGTAACGTTTGCGCCCTGCCATTTGTTGGTGAGAAAAGGTTGGCAAACGCCGACCCTTAAAGTTTGTGCATCCGGACCGCTTTCAGTTGGCCCCGTACGGAAAAGAAAGAAAGGCGATACCATCAGCACGAACAAGAGAATACCCACGTAAAAGTCAGGACAAAAAGAGGAAAACGCCCCACCCTGCCTCTTTCTTCTTCGAACCAGAAGATGATGCAAATAGGACGCCAAAGTAAGATTGAAGAACACAAGGAAGAACGAAACGCTCCAGGCACCGGCCCACGGCAAGGTCTGCAGGATAGCTGGGCGTTCCCATTGCGTCACGGATAAAGGACACCAAGGAAAACCGAGTGTAAACTGCCCTCTTGCCCACTCGATCGAAACCCAAAAAGCGGAAAGTCCGATCATGATTGCGAGCCTTTTCCTGAATCCTCCCTTGGCAGCTAGTGGAATCAACTTCCCCGCCATCAGGAACCAAGGGAGGTTGTAGAGGGACAAAAGAAAAGTCGCGGCGCACATACCGGGGACGGTAATGTGCCTGATCCATCCGACCAAGGTCACATGGTAAAGGATACCAGCCGTCAAAAAGGCAACGGTTATCTTTTTCCAACCCGGAGCAAAGGAAAACCAGATCAGACAAGGCAAAAGGAAAAAGTAAGCGGATTCAGCGGATTCCCTTGGGGGTTGAGCAGTAAGGAGAAGACCGTAAGTGCAGAAGGCGGAAGTCAGGGCCGCCCACCATTCACGAAGAAAGGCAACCGAGCTCAATCTCCATGAATAATAACTCAAGACGATCCTCCGAGACAAGTTTTGACTTTCGGGCGGGTAAGACCGTCGAAAGGCTCGAGTGAAAAGTTCTCATCTACGATCTCGGGTTTCGTCATGTACTCGTGGCAGATGCTGAAAAGCTCGGAACGAGTCTTGGCACGCCTCATCGCGTAAAGAAAACCTCCTTCGGAATCAACCGACAAACCAACGTAGTTGAGAAACTTCTTCATTCTGGCGACCAACCTGGTTTCCTCTATATTTGGTTTGTCCAAGCTTCGGTAGAGGTCCTCGACATAAACGTGCAAGTCTCCCATTTTAGGGCGAAAGATCTTACGCCCCGCTTGCAACTCTCGAATTTGCCTGAATATCCACGGGTTTCGTATGGCGGAACGCCCGATCATTACACCATGAACACCCAATTCCTCCCGTAAACGCAGTGCATCATGTGGAGTATCTACGCTTCCATTCAAAAGAACAGGGCAAGGAAGAATACCGACCGCTTTGGCAACATGTGGGTAACTTGGTTCCGATTGATACCCCCCCTTCACCGTCCTGGCATGCATACTTACTAAATCGACTTCACTCTCGGCGATAATCCCTAGTATCGACTCAAAAAAATGATCATCTTCGAACCCGATTCTCATTTTTACTGTCAGGAGTGTTGGTTCCGCCTCTGCTAAAACCTCTAGTATTTGCCTTATTTTTTCCGGATCTCGAAGAAGCCCTCCGCCCACGTTTTTTTTGTAAACTCGAGGCGCGGGACAACCCAAGTTCAAATCCACCCCTGCAACGGGATGAGATTTGAGTTCCTTGGCAACCCGCAGGAGTTCATCCAAGTTTTCGCCAATCAATTGGGCAAAAACCGGTCGTCCGTCGGGCTTATCGTAAATCGATGAAAGAATGTCAGGGTCAATCCGGGAATGAGCATGTACACGAATAAACTCGGTGAAGAAAAAATCCGGACTTCCCCTGCGCCCTACAACCTGCATAAAAGGCAAACTCGTTACATCCTGCATGGGAGCAAGGGCAGTCGGCCAGTCTCCGGCAATCATGGATGCCGGGAGATCGACTGCGCAAGATGACCCCGCTCCCGAAATCACGAAAAAG
>JAURNO010000201.1 GCA_030830145.1 Verrucomicrobiota bacterium | reverse complement strand
TCCAATTTTCCATCGAGGATTTCATCACAAACGCTCGCAATCAGGTCTCTTTTATTTTGATCCAAAACCCCTGCATCGCAGTTGGCATGGGCCGCTGCTTTTTTTAGATAGGCAAAACCATAAACGATTTCCAACGGCATGGAGGCCGAGGGCCCAATTTTAAAATTAGATCTGGAACGCTCGGTTTGCGCACCCCAGTAGGCATTTGAAGGGACTTTTACTTCTCCCAAGGTGTCTTTTTCTATGCGATAATCCATGGTGCATTGCTTTCTTTACTACAAAAATAAAGCTTTTGTTTGAGGCGGTTAAAATATTTTTAGGAGATCCCTTAATCCAAAAAAGAAAAAGTAGTAAATTTGAACAAGATTTTAGACCATGTTTGAATTTGATCAGTACCTCGGATTTTTAGCTTTTCTTTCCATTTTGACTATCGGCTTTTGGTTGATGATCTTCCTACTGACCTTTGTGATCCCTTATTGGTTGTTTGGATCTTTGATGCAATATCTAAAAGATCGAAGAGAAAAATCCAGCGCTTCGGACGCTTAGAAGTCAAAACCTCCCTCGTTTCCTCCCCCATCTGTATTTTGTGATCGCTGTCTTCTGTTGTTCTCTTTTTGGTTGATCCTGTAGGTTAGGGACAGATTGAAGGAAGGCAAGCTTCTTCTGTAGACACCACTGTTGTAGAAAGTGGGCGTAAAAGTTTCTGACTCGAACATGCCGGTGTTGAACAGGTCGCTGACCCTAAAGGAAAGGGTGCCTTTTTTGTTAAAAATTTCTTTGTTGAAAGCCGTGCTGGTAAAGATCATGCCTTTGCTTTTGGATTGGGCGGTTTCCCGTGGACCACGGTAGAAGGCCTGAAATTGCCAGTCGATGTCTTTGAAAATGGTAAATTTGGTGTTGACCCTTGAAAACCAGCTTAAATTGGTTCTGCCAAAGTCGGTACCTTTATAAGTTCCGATGGTTTCGGAGTTGAAAAGGTTGAAATTGGCGAAAATTCTTGATTTTCTGGAGGGGTTGAAGCTCAGCGTAAACTCGAATCCTGTTCGATTGTTTTCGGCCAAGTTGATGGGGTTTCTTACGATGATGGGAACTTTGACGACCGTGCTGTTGGGATCATTGGGATTCCCGCTGATGATGGCTTCCTGACCACTGTCCTCAGAAATAAAAGTAAAAACATCGGTCGATTTCTGGTAGTAGATGGAGGAGTTGAAGGTTACTTTGTCCCATCTTTTCAGATAGCCAATGTCGATGGTGTTGGAATAACTGGGATCTAAATCGGCATTTCCCTGAAAAAAGTTGGCAACACTGGCCCGGGAGGGAAAAGGATTCAAATATCTTCCTCGTGGTCTTGAAATTCGTCGGCTGTACCCCAAGATCAAACTTTCTTGTTCGCTAAACTCGTAGGACAAATTGACGGTTGGAAAGAGTTTCGTGTAGTTTTTTTCGGTGAAGTCGTTGATGGTTCGCTGGTCGACCACAATTTGGGAATCTTCCATACGGAGTCCCAACAGGAAGGAAAAGTCCTCCAATTTTTTTCCAAATTGGGAGTACAAGGCACTGATGTGCTCTTTGTAAACTAGGACGTTGGACAAACCGGTGTTGAGCTTGAAATCGCCTTGGTCGATTTGGAATACCTGGTAGTCGGTTTCTTGGTTGGAGTAGTTGCCCCTAAATCCAAATTCGAATTGGGTGTTTTCGTCGAGTGGGAGGACGTAATCCGCTTGGAGCAATATTCTTTTTTCGTTTTCAAATTGGTTCACTTTTTCGTCCCGAGAGTCGTCCGTGTTGTCGATGTCTGCTTTTTCGTCTTCTGCATTTTCTTCGTATTGAAAAACAGCAGTCAGTTCCTGTCCTTTGTCATCGATTTTAGAATCGAAATTGAGGCTAATTTGGCGGGCATCATCCAAATCTTGTTCGCGTTCGATTAATTGAGATTCGTCGATGATGTTTCGGTTGGCGTCAAATCTTTTGAGAACGTTTTTGGAGTAATCGTCACCGGAGCGGTCTCGGACAAATCCACTAACGATAAGAGAGGTTTCTTCTTTAAAGTAGTACTCTACCCCCAAACTGGAGAAAAAACTACTGTTTTTGCGTTCTGGTTTTCGGCCTTCCTCAAGAAAGGTACTGGGATTACTGCCGTTAAAATATTCATTTTCGTTATAGATATCCCCCACCGAAATACCGCTGCTGTATGAATTGGTGGAGAAAATGTTGAATTTGTCTTTTCTGAGGTTGATGTTGGCCGATCCACCGTAGCTGGAGGGGATGACATCGACCTTTGTCTGACCGCCGTTGGCGACAAAATTTCCGTTGAAACCCAAGAGTTCTTGTTTTTTGAGAATGATGTTTAGGATTCCGGCGGTTCCCTCGGCACCGTAACGGGCAGAGGGTGAGGTGACTACTTCTACTTTTTCGATAGATTCTGCGGGGAGTTGTTGCAGTCCTTGGGGTCCGGAGATTCCCACCAGTCCGGACGGTTTTCCATTGATCAAAATCCGTACATTTTCATTCCCTCTTAGGGATACGTTTCCTTCAATATCGACCGAAACTGAGGGTACATTATCCAAAACATCGGCCACGCTTCCACCTCTTACGGTGAGGTCTTTTCCTACATTGTAGATCCGCTTGTCGAGTCTGATTTCTACTTCTGTCTTTTCGGCCATTACCTCAACGCCTTCCAAGGCGGTACTGGAAATAGTAAGGTTCACTTTTCCTAAATCCATGGCGGATCTGATGACTACCGCTTCTTTTTTAAAACTTTCAAAACCAATGTATTCGATCGTTACATCATATACTCCGGGTGGGATTTCCAGATTGAACTTGCCCTCAAAATCGGTGATCCCCCCTTGAAGAAGGTCGGGGTTTTTCTGATTCTTAAGACTGATGGTTGCGTATTCTAGGGGTTCCTGGGTTTCTAGATCCATGACCACGCCACTGAGTCTTATCTTAGGAGCATTTTCCGTTGGGCGTTGTCCAAAAAGATTAAATGAGATTAGGATCAGGGGGAGGAGTTTTACAATTTTCATTACAGAAATTTCTATCACTTAGACCCTAAAACTTGAATAAAGTTTAAGGTTGTTGGATAAATTCGACAAGATTTTCCAGGGGTCTTGCTAAAACTCCTGATTTTGTATCGGTTACGATAGGCCGCTCGATCAACTTGGGATGCGAAATCAATAGGTCTAATACTTCTTCTTCCGACCATTGCTTTGAGGAAAATTCTTTTTTCCAAAGGGTTTCGTTTTTTCGGAGGATCTCTGAGGGCTTTTTGTTGATTTTATTCAAAACTTCCTTTAAGGTATCACGATCAAAAGGCTGTTCGAGGTATTTGACGATTTCAAAAGCTTTTCCTATCTCATTGAGATATTGGACGGCTTCACGCGACTTCCTGCAACGGGGGTTGTGATAAACGGTCAGTGACATGATACAAAAAACCCATCCTTGGGAGATGGGTTAGGAGTTAAAATCATTATTTGAACTTATCAACGACGGCTTTAAAGGCCTCGGGATGGTTCATGGCCAAATCGGCCAAGACCTTTCTGTTCAGTTGGATGTTATTGGCGTTGACTTTGCCCATAAATTGGCTGTAGGACATGCCGTGTTCTCTCGCTCCTGCATTAATTCTGGCAATCCATAGCGATCTGAAATTACGTTTTTTGGTTCTTCGATCCCGGTAGGCGTAGAGCATGGCCTTTTCAACAGCGTTTTTAGCTACCGTCCAAACGTTTTTTCTTCTTCCAAAATAGCCTTTGGCTTGTTTGAGGATTTTTTTTCTTCGGGCTCTAGAAGCCACTGAGTTTACTGATCTTGGCATTTTAATTTAGTTTTTTGACATGGGCGGTTT